>CAJMRZ010000016.1 GCA_905215945.1 uncultured bacterium
GATACTTCCGCGGCTCATGCCAGCGCATGCCTCGCAAGTGCAGCCAGGAACATGCAGAGCTCCCGGCTTCCAAGGCGCGGCGCCCAGGCGACGGCTCGACCCGTCCCATGGCACGCCGGCGACGGGAAACATGTGCGTGGTGGTACAGAGGAGCACGCGGCCGCCGGCGCGCATAAGCTCAAGGCCGAGCGTCTTTAGTAGGGTCGACTTGCCGCCACTGCCGATAATTGCGGTAATGCCCGGCTCGATCTTGAGCGCGGAGGCAAGGTTTCCGCTCGTCGTTTCCATCTGTTCACCGCCGTATAATACTGTGATAATAAATAATCATCAGAGTAGAGGTCGAACCGCTTTTGCTCTGCTCAAACCGTAGCACAGGGAGGTGCCCCGGGAATGCTCGTTTATATTCGCGGTGCCGGCGATATCGCCACGGGCGTCGCCGCTCGCTTGGTGCGCGCTGGCGTGTCGGTCGTTATGGCCGATATCGCGGTTCCCACGTGCATCCGTCGCACAATCAGTTTTTGCGAGGCCATTCGCCTGGGCGAGGTCCAGGTCGAGGGCATTCGCGCCCGCTTGGCGCAGACGTCGGCCGAGGCGCTTGAGATTACCGAGGCCGGAGACGTCGCCGTTGTGGTGGACCCCCAGGCACAGATGCTCGACGAACTGGAGCCCGCGGCTGTGGTCGACGCAATTCTGGCCAAGCGCAATCTGGGTACCACGCGCGACATGGCTCCTGCCGTCATCGCTGTGGGGCCGGGCTTCACCGCGCCGGTTGACTGCGACGCCGTGATCGAAACCATGCGTGGGCATTTCCTGGGCCGTGTCATTACCCAAGGTTCGCCCCAGCCCAACACGGGCGTGCCGGGCGTCATCGCCGGATATGGCAAAGAGCGTGTTATCCACAGCCCCGCCGCCGGCGTGTTTCGGTCCGACCGCGCAATCGGCGACATCGTGAGTGCCGGAAACGTGATTGGCTACGCGGGCGATACGCCCATGTGCACGCAGATCGATGGCTGTCTGCGCGGGCTTTTGGCGAACGGCGTGCAGGTGACTGAGGGCTTTAAATGCGCCGATGTCGATCCGCGCGGCGATGCCAGCTATATCAACTACATTTCGGACAAGGCGACGTCGGTCGGCGGCGGCGTGCTCGAGGCACTCGCCATGCTCACCGATGTCTTTAGAGGATAGAAGGCGGCAATGGAAAAGCTCGATGTTGTGAATGCGGCGCTTGCCGCCCTGCGTGCTGGCGAGACGTGCGAGCTCGTGGTCGTGGCCGGTACGGCGGGGTCATCGCCGCGCGGTGTGGGCGCCTGGATGACTGTCTTTGCCGATGGCAGCCAGGCGGGCACCATCGGCGGCGGCAAGATTGAGCTCTTTGCGCTGGATGAGGCGCGCGAGCTCCTGAGCGCGGGACAGTCGCGTCTGGTCCGCTACACCATGGGCGGCGAGAACTCCGATACCGGTATGATCTGCGGCGGAGCCATCTGCCTGTGCTATCTGCATCTGGATGCGATCCAGGCACCGTTGTTCCAGGCGGTTGCCGACGTCTTGGCGTATCGACGCATCGGCGACTTCGTCATCGACTTTGAGCCGTTTATCGCGAGCGCGCTCGAGGGCGATGTGGCCGAGTGCCATGGCAAGGAATCGCGCCACACCATTGCGGGCTGCCCCGGGCTTTCGCTGGTGGAGGAGGGGAGTAAGGTTACCTATACAAACGCCGCCTCCGAGATTCCTCCCGCGCACATCGAGACGCTCTGCCCCGAGGGCCTGACCTACATCTTTGGCTGTGGCCACGTGGGCGCTGCGACGGCGCGGGTGCTCACGGCGGCGGGCTTTGCCGTCGTGGCTTGCGACGACCGCCCCGGCACGCTGACCCCCGAATGGGTGCCCAACGTCTACGATCGTCGTCTGGTCGATTACAAGAACCTGAGCGAGCTGTGCCCCATCGGCCCGCGCGACCTGGTGGTCGTCGCCACGGCGGGTCACAAGTCCGATATCGACGTGGTGATTCAGGCCATGCGCGCCAAACCCGCCTATCTGGGCTGCCTGGGCTCGCGCCGCAAGACGGCCTTTGTGCGCGCCCGCCTGGAGCAGGAGGGCTTTACGCAGGAGCAAATCGACGAGTTGCACCTGCCGATTGGCGTTGCCATCGAGGCGGAGGACCCCGAGGAGATCGCCATCTCCATCGCCGCCGAGATGATCCACCTGCGCCGCACCAAACTCATCCCCCGCAAGCGCTAATCGCATCCTCACCAATAAGTTGCGGTGAAATACGGATTGTTTAAGCCTGTTAGGCCGCCCAACAGTCCCTATTTCACCGCAACTGCTTTTTGGGACCCATTTGTGCGGGGGAGTTGTGGAGTTGTGCAGGCAGACGAGGTTTTTCTGGAAATACGCTCCCGATGCGCGTATAGTACCGATTGTTTTGTCGGCTCCTGCTGCGTCGAGTCCAAACCGCAAAATGCCATGAGCGGCGCGGATGCAGCCAGGAGGCACGAGGACAACCCATCGTGGCCACGCCCCGTGCTTAAAACCCCAAGAAGGAGTGAACAATGGCAGAAGAGAAGTATGTGCCGCGTCTGAAGACCAAGTACAACAACGAGGTCAAGCAGCAGCTTCAGGACAAGTTCCAGTACGAGAACGTCATGATGATCCCCAAGTTTGAGAAGATCGTCGTGAACATGGGTGTCGGCGAGGCCGCTACCGATTCCAAGGCCATCGACGGTGCCGTGCGCGACCTCCGCGCCATCACCGGCCAGCAGCCGATGATCACCCGTGCCCGCAAGTCCATCGCTACCTTCCGCCTGCGCGCCGGTATGCCGATCGGCTGCAAGGTTACCCTGCGTGGCGACCGTATGTGGGAGTTCTTCGATCGTCTGACCTCCGTCGCGATCCCCCGTATCCGCGACTTCCGCGGCATCTCCGCCAAGAGCTTCGACGGCCGTGGTAACTTCTCCATGGGCGTCACCGAGCAGCTCATCTTCCCCGAGATCGACTTCGACTCCGTCGATCACCAGCGTGGTATGGACATCACTTTCGTGACCACCGCCAACACCGATGAGGAGGCCAAGGCCCTTCTGGACGCCTTCGGTTTCCCGTTCAAGAAATAGGTTCACCTGCCCTATAAGCGCCGTTCCCACAAGGGGGCGGCGCTTGGGGCGAACAATACTCTATGTGAGGAGGATATAAGTGGCTAAGACATCGATGATCGTCAAGTGCAATCGCAAGCAGAAGTTCTCTACTCGTGAGTACACGCGCTGCCAGCGCTGCGGCCGTCCGCACTCTGTGTACCGCAAGTTCGGCCTGTGCCGTGTCTGCTTCCGCGAGCTTGCACTCAAGGGCGAGCTTCCCGGCGTTAAGAAGGCCAGCTGGTAAGTCACTACCAGCGTTTCAAGCATCAGTTTGGAACAGGGAAAACGCGCTAGTTAGGCTTTGCCGTTAAGGGCGGCGAAGAACCAAGAGCACGTGTTCATCAAGAACGAAGGAGAATCTGTATGAACCTTACAGACCCGATCGCAGATATGCTTACGCGCATCCGTAACGCTAACTCTGTGAACAAGGCCACGGTCTCCATGCCGAGCAGCAAGAAGCTCGTCGAGATCGCTCGTGTTCTGCACGAGGAGGGCTACATCGAGGGCTACGATGTCGAGGACACCGTTCCCCAGAAGACTCTGCACATCACGCTTAAGTATGGTCCCAAGAAGGCTAAGGTCATCAACGGCATCCGCCGCATTTCCAAGCCGGGCCTGCGTAAGTACACCGGCGTTGCCGACATGCCCCGCGTCCGCGGTGGCCTTGGTACCGCCATTATTTCCACCAGCCATGGCGTCATGACCGACCGCGATGCTCGCAAGCACAACGTCGGCGGCGAGATCATCGCTTACGTCTGGTAATTCGCTCGGTAGGTAGAAGGAAAGGAGATCACCGTGTCTCGTATCGGTAATAAGCCTGTCCAGATTCCCGCCGGAGTCGAAGTGGCAGTCAACGGCAACAACGTTGTCGTCAAGGGCCCCAAGGGCCAGCTCGAGCTCGATGTCTTTGAGAAGCTCGCTATCAACGTCGAGGACAACGTCCTCACCGTTTCCCGTCCCGACGACGAGCGTGAGACCCGTGCCCGCCACGGCCTCACCCGCGCCCTCATCCACAACATGGTTGTTGGCGTTTCCGAGGGCTTCGAGAAGAAGCTCGAGCTCGCCGGCGTCGGTTACCGCGTGCAGCAGAAGGGCAAGAACCTCGAGTTCTCCCTGGGCTTCTCGCACCCCGTGATCGTCGAGGCTCCCGAGGGCATCACCTTCGAGGTTCCCGACAACACCCACGTGAACGTCAAGGGTATCAACAAGCAGCAGGTCGGTCAGATCGCCGCTGAGATCCGCGGCCATCGTCCTCCCGAGCCTTACAAGGGCAAGGGTATCCACTACGTTGGCGAGCACATCCGCCGCAAGCTGGGTAAGGCCGCCAAGTAGTCGTAACCGACTCACTCGCATAAGACCAGCACCCCGTCAGGTGCTGGCAAGATCAACCTTTTTAGGAGTTTACGTATGAACAAGCATAAGGCGAAGCTGGAAGGCCTCAAGCGTCGTCAGCGTCGTGTTCGCGGCAAGGTCTCGGGTACCTCCGAGCGTCCGCGTCTTCGCGTGACCCGTACTAACGCCAACATCTATGCCCAGATCATCGACGACAGCAAGGGCTCCAGCCTGACGCTCGTCTCTGCCTCGACCCTCGAGGCCGAGTTCAAGGGCACCCACACCTCGAACAAGGAGGCTGCGGAGAAGGTCGGTCAGCTCGTTGGCAAGCGCGCCATCGAGGCCGGCATCACCAAGGTCGCCTTCGATCGCGGTGGCCGTATCTACCATGGCCGCGTCAAGGCCCTCGCCGACGGTGCTCGTGCCGCCGGTCTCGAGTTCTAGGAGGTATGTAGCACATGGCTCGTAATCAGAAGCAGCAGCGCGAGGCCTCCGAGTTCGAGGAGCGCGTCGTTTACATCAACCGCGTGTCGAAGACCGTCAAGGGTGGTCGTCGCATGAGCCTCGTCGCTCTCGTCGTCGTTGGCGACGGCAAGGGCAACGTCGGCGTTGGCATGGGCAAGTCCGCTGAGGTGCCCCTGGCCATCTCCAAGGCATCTCTCGATGCCAAGAAGAACATGTTCCACGTGCCGGTGACCGAGCAGGGCACCATCCCGCACGAGGTTCTCGGCCACTTTGGTGCCGGCCGCATCATCATCAAGCCCGCTGTCGAGGGTACCGGCGTTATCGCCGGCGGCGCTGTGCGTGCCGTCGTCGAGGCCGCAGGCATCAAGGATATCCGGACCAAGTGCCTGCGTTCCAACAACCCCAACAACGTTGTCGCCGCCGCCTTCGAGGGCCTCAAGAGCATGCGCGGTCCCGAGGAGGTCGCCCGCATCCGCGGCAAGAGCGTGGAAGAGATCTTGGAGTAAGGAGGGCACTCACAATGGCTAATCTGAACATCAAGCTCGCCGTGGCCTGACGGTCTCCGAGATGTTCGTCGGTAAGGAGAACTAAGCATGGCTGACACCATCAAGATCAAGCAGGTCCGCAGCACCAACGGTTGCAAGCAGGACCAGGTCCGTACTGTCCGTGCCCTCGGTCTCCACAGGATCCGCGAGGTTCGCGAGATTGCTGACAACGAGTCCGTCCGCGGCATGATCTTCAAGGTCAAGCACCTTGTCGAGATTGTAGAGGAGTAGCAAATGCAGCTTCACGATCTTACTCCCGCGCCCGGTTCCACCAAGAACCGCAAGCGCGTCGGCCGTGGCAATTCTTCGGGTCACGGCACCACTTCTGGCCGCGGTCAGAAGGGCCAGGGTTCCCGCTCTGGCGGCACCAAGGGTGCCGGCTTCGAGGGTGGCCAGACTCCGCTGGCTATGCGCCTGCCCAAGCTTCCGGGCTTCCGCAACCCCCGTCGTATCGAGTACACCGCTGTTAACGTTGAGCGTCTCGAGCGTAAGTTCGAGGACGGCGCTGTGATCGACGGTGCCGCTCTTAAGGCCGCTCGCATCACCAAGAGCGAGTTCGAGCCCGTCAAGGTGCTCGGCAATGGTGAGCTCACCAAGAAGTTCACGGTCAAGGTCGACAAGGTCAGCGCTTCTGCGCAGGCCAAGATCGAGGCCGCCGGCGGAAAGGTCGAGCTGCCGTGCTAAATGGTCTTAAGAATGCTTTCCGCATCAAAGAATTGCGCGAAAAGATTCTTTTTACCATAGCTATGCTCGTCGTGTACCGCATTGGTGCGCACGTTCCTGTGCCCGGCATTCCCTTCCAGGGGATGCTGGGCCTTTTCTCGACCGATAACAATTCGGTCGCCGCAGGTGCTATGGCCCTCCTGAATCTTTTCTCTGGTGGCGCGTTGAGCTATGTGTCGGTGTTCTCCCTGGGCATCATGCCTTACATCACCAGCTCGATCATCCTCCAGATGCTCCAGGCCGTTGTGCCTTCCCTGCATGAGCTTGCCCGCGAGGGCGAGGTCGGTCAGACCAAGATTACGCAGTATTCGCGTTACCTCACCCTGGCTCTGGCAATCCTCAACTCCGTGGGTTACCTCTTCCTCTTTAAGAGCTTCGGCATCAGCTTTACTGGCGCCGGCGCTCCCGAGATCATCTTCGACCTCATGATCGTCGGCACGCTCACCGCGGGCGCCATGCTGATCATGTGGATTGGTGAGCTCATCACCCAGCGCGGTATCGGCAATGGCATGTCGCTGATCATCTTCGCGAACATCATGGCCGGCCTGCCGCAGGCGATCTTCTCCAGCACCGAGGGCAATGCCGGTGGCATCATCACCATGGTGATCATCTGCGCCATCATCCTGCTGGTTATCCCGCTGATTGTTTTCCTTGAGCGCGGCCAGCGCCGCATTCCGGTCTCCTACGCTAAGCGCGTCGTGGGCCGTCGCATGATGGGTGGCCAGACCACCTACCTGCCCATCAAGGTCAACACTGCGGGCGTCGTGCCGATCATCTTCGCTTCGGCGCTGCTGTACTTCCCGGCCCAGATTGCCGTGTTCTTCCCCGGTATCGGCTGGATCCAGGCAGTTGCCTCTGCGCTTTCGACCGGTTGGCTCAACTGGGTGCTTAACGTTGTCCTCATCGTGTTCTTCGCGTACTTCTACACCTCCATGGTGTTCAACCCTGATGACACGGCCGACAACCTTAAGAAGCAGGGCGGCTTTATTCCGGGCGTCCGTCCGGGTAGGGCTACCGCGGCCTACATCAAGAACGCGCTCAACAAGATCACGCTTCCCAGCGCTGTCTTTTTGGCGCTCATCGCCATCGTGCCTTCGATCATCTTCTCCTTTACGGGTAACCAGCTGATCCAGGCATTTGGCGGCACGTCCATCCTCATCATGGTCGGCGTCGTGCTCGACACGGTCGATAAGCTCGAAGGCCAGATCAAGATGTATGATTACGATGGATTCTTTAAATAGGCTAGAGGAGGATTGCTCATGAACCTCGTATTGCTCGGAGCTCCGGGTGCCGGTAAGGGCACCGTCGCACAGGAGCTCGTCGCCGAGTTTGGCGTCGCTCACATTTCCACGGGCGACCTGCTGCGTGCTGCCGTCAAGGGTGGCACCGAGCATGGTATTCAGGCTAAGAAGTACATGGACGCTGGCGAGCTCGTCCCCGACCAGCTCGTGATCGACCTTGTCAAGGAGCGCCTTGCCGCCGATGACGCCCAGCAGGGCTTCATCCTCGATGGCTTCCCGCGCAACACCGCCCAGGCTGTGACGCTCGATTCCGAGCTCTCCGCCATGGGTCGCGAGATCGACTGCGCCCTTCTGGTCGATGTGGCCCCCGACGTCATCATCGATCGTCTGTCTTCGCGTCGCACCTGCCGCGCCTGCGGTTACACCGGCACCGCTGCCGATGTCACCTGCCCTAAGTGCGGCGGCGAGATGTATCAGCGCGATGACGACAAGCCCGAGACCATCAAGAACCGTCTCGACGTCTACGAGAAGTCCACGAGCCCGCTCGTCGACTACTATCGTGGTCAGGGTCTGCTCAAGTCGGTCAACGGTGACCAGGCTCGCGAGACCGTGTACGGGGATGTCAAAGAGGCTCTCGGTCTATGATCAAGATTAAGTCTGCAACGCAAATCGAGCAGATGAAGAAGGCAGGAGCGCTATCTAAGATGGCGCTCCGCCACGTTGGAGCCATGGTTCGCCCTGGTGTTTCGACCTTTGAGCTTGATCAGCTTGCGGAGCAGATTATCCGCATGCATGGTGGCACCCCGGCCTTTAAGGGTTACGGCGGGTTCCCCGGTACCATTTGTGCATCGATTAACGATGCCGTGGTGCACGGTATTCCCAATCCCGACATGATTCTGCGCGATGGCGATATCATCTCCATCGATACGGGTGCCGTTGTCGACGGTTGGGTCGGCGATAACGCTTGGACGTTTTTCGTCGGTACCCCCACGCCCGAGGCTAAGGCCCTGTGCGAGGTTACGCGCGATTGCCTTAAGGCTGCCATCGAGCAGGCTGTTCCCGGTAACCATATTGGGGACATTGGTTATGCCGTCCAGTCCCTCGCCGAGTCTCACGGCTATGGCGTGCTTCGCGATTATGTGGGGCACGGAATTGGCCATGTGATGCACGAGGACCCCAACGTTCCAAATTATGGAAAGAAGGGGAGAGGCGTTCGCCTTCAGGCTGGTATGGTCATCGCTATCGAGCCGATGGTTACGATGGGTTCCAATCATGTGAGCACAGGCTCCGATGGTTGGATCGTTACGACCAACGACCACCTGCCCGCCGCGCACTACGAGAACACCGTCGCCATTACCAATGACGGCCCGGTGATTCTCACCACCGACGCGCAAGGCGCTTGGTGTTCGCTCCAAGGCGGAGAAATGTAACAAGTTCCACTTAGTTGTGGAGCCATTACGAAGTTATTACGATGCGTACATACGTGTTGTAGAATACTCAATCGCTGTCGTTTTCTAGAGAAAGATGATTGCTTGTGAAGAAGGAAGACGCAATTGAGCTCGAGGGTACGGTAAAAGAGCCGCTGCCCAACGCCATGTTTAAGGTCGAGCTCGAGAACGGTCATTCGGTTCTGTGCAACATTTCTGGCAAGATCCGAATGAATTACATCCGCATTCTCCCCGGTGACAGGGTTGTCGTGGAGCTTTCCCCGTACGACCTGACCCGCGGTCGCATCACCTATCGCTATAAATAGCGACACACATACACGCTCTTTTCCGACTGCAGGCTTAGCTCAACCTACGGTCGGTTTGCGTGTGAAGACCAGCCATAGTTTTAAACGCCTGCGGCTGGGCGAGTAGATAGTAGGGAAGTAGTTTGAGCGCTACCGAAAGGAAGAACGATGAAGGTACGTCCTTCGGTCAAGAAGATGTGCGATAAGTGCAAAATCATTAGGCGCCATGGCAAGGTCCTCGTCATTTGCGAGAACCCCCGTCATAAGCAGCGTCAGGGTTAAGAGAGGAGACTACGTTGGCCCGTATTAATGGTGTCGACCTCCCGCGTGAGAAGCGCGTTGAGATCGGTCTGACCTACATTTACGGCATCGGCCGCACCACTGCGACGAAGATTTGCGTCGAGTGCAACGTTAACGTGGATACGCGCGTTAAGGACCTCACCGAGGATGAGGTTAACGCCATCCGCGATTATATCGATAAGAACCAGATCATGGTTGAGGGCGACCTCCGCCGTGAGCGCAACCAGAACGTCAAGCGCCTTATGGACATCGGCTGCAACCGCGGCCTTCGTCACCGCAAGGGCCTCCCGGTCCGCGGCCAGCGCACCCACACTAACGCTCGTACCCGCAAGGGCCCGAAGCGTCAGATCGGTGCTAAGAAGAAGAAATAAGGAGCGCTAGATAGATGGCTACTGCTAAGAAGAACGTTCGCGCTGCCCGTCTGAAGCGCGCGGACCGTAAGAACATTTCCGTGGGCCAGGCTCACATTCGTTCTACGTTCAACAACACGATCGTTTCGATCACCGATCCCCAGGGCAACGTCATTTCCTGGAAGTCGGCTGGCCAGGTGGGCTTCAAGGGCTCCCGTAAGTCCACGCCGTTCGCTGCCCAGATGGCTGCCGAGGCTGCTGCCAAGCAGGCCATGGAGCACGGTATGAAGAAGGTTTCCGTCTTCGTCAAGGGCCCCGGCTCCGGTCGTGAGACCGCCATCCGCTCCCTCCAGGCTGCTGGCCTCGAGGTCTCGAGCATCCAGGACAAGACCCCCATCCCGCACAACGGCTGCCGCCCCAAGAAGCGTCGCCGCGTGTAACTGAAAGGATCGTATCAATATGGCAATCGACAGGACTCCTGTTCTTAAGCGCTGCCGTCAGCTCGGGATCGATCCCGCTGAGCTCGGTTACAGCAGCAAGAAGGAATCTATCCGTCAGCCCAAGCGCCGTCGCAAGGAATCTGAGTACGGCATGCAGCTGCGCGAGAAGCAGAAGGTCAAGTTCATCTATGGCGTTCTGGAGAAGCAGTTCCACGGCTACTTCAACAAGGCCCGCAAGATGAACGGCGTCACCGGTGAGAACCTCATGATCATCCTTGAGTCTCGCCTCGACAACGTCGTCTTCCGTCTTGGCTTCGCCCGCACCCGCAAAGAGGCTCGTCAGTCCGTCCGTCATGGTCACTTCACCGTGAACGGCAAGCGCGTGGACATCCCGTCCTACCGCGTCAAGGCCGGCGACGTCGTCGCTGTCGGCGAGAAGTTCCGTGACCTCCTCCCCATCAAGGAGGCCCTGATTTCCTCCGAGCGCTTTGAGGTTCCTGGCTGGCTCGAGGTCGATATCGAGAAGCTGTCTGGTAACGTGCTCGCTCTGCCGACGCGTGAGCAGATCAGCGGTGATATCAACGAGCAGCTCATCGTCGAGCTCTACTCTAAGTAGTCCATCCGGGCTGCTGAGGCTGGAGGTAATACATGTCAGAATTCATTAGGCCTCAGGTTCAGGTCGAAGAGATCAACGAGACGTCTGCTCGTGTCTCCGTCGAGCCGCTCGAGCGTGGTTACGGCGATACGCTGGGTAACTCCCTTCGTCGCGTTCTTCTGTCCTCGCTCGAGGGTGCCGCTGTCGAGGCTATTCAGATCGATGGTGCGCAGCACGAGTTCATGACCATCCCTAACATGGTCGAGGATGTCACCGACATCGTCCTGAATGTCAAGGGTCTTGTCTTCAGGGCTCTCGGCACGACCGACGAGGCGACCGCCACCATCTCGGTTGACGGCCCCTGCGAGGTCACCGGTGCGGACTTCTTTATTCCGTCCGAGTTTGAGCTGGTCAACCCCGAGCAGCACATCGCTACGCTCACCGAGGGTGGCCATCTCACCATGAGCATGCGCATCGGCTATGGCCGCGGCTATGTTTCTGGCGAGGCCAACAAGCGCGATAACGATCCCATCGGTGTGATCCATGTCGACTCGCTGTACTCGCCGGTTTCCCGTTGCGCCAAGCTCGTTGAGGCTTGTCGTGTCGGTCAGCACACCGACTACGACCGCCTTGTCCTCGAGATCGAGACCAACGGCTCCATCGCCCCGCGCGACGCCGTGGTCCAGGCTGCCAATATCATCAACCAGCATATGGCCGCCTTTATGAACCTTGCCGAGACCCCCGAGGTCGAGGAGGAGGCTTCGATCTTCGCTCCCGAGGTCACCAACGACAACGCCGAGCTGGACAAGCAGATCGAGGATCTGGACCTTTCCGTCCGTTCCTACAACTGCCTTAAGCGCGCCAGCATTCACTCGGTCCGTCAGCTCGTTGAGTTCTCGGAGAACGATCTGCTCAACATCCGTAACTTCGGTGTTAAGTCGATCGAGGAAGTGAAGGACAAGCTTGAGTCCATGGGCCTGAGCCTGAAGGCTTAATGCTTCGCATATTTGAGGAGAAACTAGACCATGCGTCACAACGTTAAGAAGGGCCTGAAGCTCGGCACCGATGCGAGCCACACCAAGGCCATGAAGAAGAGCCTTGCTAAGGCCCTCTTCGAGAACGACCGCATCAAGACCACCGAGACCCGCGCTAAGGCGCTGCGTTCGGTCGTCGACCCGATCATCACTTGGGCCAAGAAGGGCGACCTGCACTCTCGTCGTCTGGCTATCGCCAAGCTCGGCGATAAGCAGCTCGTTGCCGAGATCTTCGACAAGGCTGCCCAGGGCATGTGGCAGGACCGCAACGGCGGTTACACCCGCATCATGAAGCTCGGTAACCGCAAGGGCGACAACGCTCCCATCGTTATCATGGAGCTCGTCACCGAGCCTTGCACGCCTAAGGCCAAGAAGGCTGCTCCGGCCCCCAAGAAGGCCGCTGCTCCCA
Source organism: uncultured bacterium (assembly GCA_905215945.1). Taxonomy (GTDB): domain Bacteria; phylum Actinomycetota; class Coriobacteriia; order Coriobacteriales; family Coriobacteriaceae; genus Collinsella. Next base: position 12,295 of record CAJMRZ010000016.1, read on the forward strand.
AGAAGGTCGAGGCTGTCGAGGAGGCTCCTGCTGAGGAGACCGCTGAGTAGACAATCCGTCTGCATAGGCTATATTCGAGGGGTACGTTCGCGTACCCCTCTTTTTTTGTCGCGATACCGTTACTTGTTTGTTGGGAGCGCCCATGACTGCGCCGTCTGATTTCAATTCGATTTCCGAGCTTGACGCCACGCTCGTTTTCCGCGTGGCCTATGATGGCTCGTCGTATAGCGGATTTGCCGAGCAGCCGGGACAGACGACGGTTGCGGGTGAGCTACGTCGAGCCATCGAGACGCTGCTTCGCCGCCCGATCGATTTGACGTGCGCGGGACGTACCGATGCCGGCGTACATGCCGTGGCTCAGTACATCAGCGTGCCTGTAACGGACGCTGAGCTCGCGTGTACGCGCCGTAGGTGGCTGCGGGCTATGGATGCCCTGCTGCCCAAAGATATCGCCATCAACGAGGTCTACAAGGCTCGTAAGGGCTTTTCTGCGCGCTTTGACGCGCGCTCTCGCACTTACACCTATCGCATTGCCGATCGTGATGCGCGGCCCGTGCTGTCACGCGGTGCTGTGTGGTGGCATCGCTATCCCCTCGACGTCGATGCGATGGCGGCCGCCTGCCCTGCGCTTTTGGGCGAGCAGGACTTTAAAAGCTTTTGCAAGGTTGCCTCGGCCGTTGGCAAGCCCACGCATCGTTGCGTGACGCGTGCCGAGTTTGGCCATGAGGTTGCGTTTGGCGAGGACATCCTGACGTTCACCATCGAGGGCAATGCGTTTCTGCATTCGATGGTCCGTACGATCGTTGGCACGCTTGTCGAGATCGGCATGCATCGCCGTGAACCCGAGTGGATGCGCGAGGTCATCGATGCTTGCGATCGTACCGCTGCGGGCCCCACGGCTCCTGCCTGCGGCCTTACGTTTATGGGCGTGGATTACGATCCCGCCGAGCTTGTCGTGCTCGACTAGGGGAGGGCTCGACGCGCCGTTCGTCGGCACCCGTCATCTGTGGGCTGCGCGTGTGCAACATCTGTTCTTGGCGTGCAGTGCAACCGGTGTCTCATTGCTTTTATTGCCGGGGTGTACCATGAACGACAGTTTGATTCATTGCTGTCGAGAGGATGGATAACTTGGTTCGACGTGGCTCGCATCCGCGACTTTCGGTGATCCTTGTGGTAGAAGGTTCGCCCAGCTATGCGATGCGTGCGCTCGAGAGTATCCAGAACCAAGACCTCTACGATTTGCAGATTGTCGTTGTCTGCCGCGATGCTGCGCCCGGTGTGCGCCATTCGCTTCAAGTTGCTGCCGATAGGGACATACATATTGATTTGATTGACGTCGAGGACGCGAAGCGCGGTGCTTGTCTTCGTGCCGGTTTTGCTGCCTCGCGTGGCTCTCAAATCATCGCTATGAACGCCGATGAGTGGTTTGCTCCGCAGTCCCTTTCCAAGATGGTCGATATCGCGTGCGATTCAGCGGCAGACATAGTGTTCCCCACGGTGTCGCTCGACCGCTATGATGCACATCGAGAGCGCCATTCGCGCGTCTTGGATACTACTCATATTTCCATTGATAGCAAATCTTCGATGGCGGCCGGGCTGCCTCAGTTGATTTTAGGCGGCCTAGTCGTTCAGACCTCTGGCGTGATGTACAGCCGCTCGCTGTTTGAGGCATGCCTTTTGTGCGACAAGGTGTTTCGCACAGTTGGGTTTATGGCATGTGCGCTCTCGCAGGCACGATGCGTGTCCGGCTGCGGCGATGCTTGTTTCCACGCGGCGGCACCTAAGCTTACAGATGCCTTTGATCCCACCATGTATGCCAAGGTATCCGATGATACCCGAGCGCTCGACGAGCTTGCGGACTCACTCTCGGAAGCAGATAGCGGTGGTCGGCTCAAGCTGGCAAGCCAGAAGTTCTACTTTGCCGGACTGGTCGCCTGCATCGAGAATTTGTGTCTGAGCCCGCATGGGGTGTCGTCAATCGAGCGTTCCGCCCGCATGCGTGATATGCTCGAGACGCCTCGAACCCGTCAGATGGTCGCCGCGCTCAAGGATAACCATCGGGGACTCGGTCTGTTGTTTGGGCCGATCGCCAGCGCCAAGCCCGCGCGCTGCGTGATGTGTACGCATCTGGCAGCTTTTCTTAACCGGACGGGCGTAAAAACCGCCTAAACGGCTCATTTCGAAACAAATTTGCATAGAATTGTTTCGAAATGCGTTCTTATACACAAAAGCCTTCAAATAGCGTTAAACTATTCAATCACTGATTGATTGTCTCCGCCATCTTTTGGAGAGAGGGTTTGTATGGCTAAAAAACGCAATGGGCGCCAGGATGCCATTAGAGATATTGTGCGCAATAAGGACGTCCGCACGCAGCGCGTGCTGGTCGATGAGCTCCGCGCTATGGGCTTTGATTGCACGCAGGCGACTGTCTCTCGCGATATTGCCGATATGGGGCTGCGTAAGCTCCCTGAGGGCATCTATGTTCTGGCAGAGGACCTGCACCTGCAGCGTATGGTTTCCGAGCTCGTAACGGGCGTTCTGCGCACCGATAATCTGGTTATGATTAAGGCTCAGCCTGGCACGGCTTCCGGCATCGCCGCCGTTGATGCGGCAGAGCTGCCCGATGTGCTTGGCTCGCTTGCCGGCAACGATACGATTTTGGTTATTGCCCAGACGGCCGAGGACGGAGAGCGTCTTGAGGCGCTGATCAATAAGCTGAGCAATTCTCGCAAGTAGGCGTGCGGGTCGTGCGCTCGGCACCGTGCGCGCTGACATAGTGGCTTGTAAGGGGTATCGACGTTGGTCGGTGCCCCCCCCTTTTTGTCTGCCGGTATAAAGACCGCCCATCAGGTCGCATTAAACTAAAAAGGCCCCCGAGCAGTTTAATAAGCTGCTCGGGGGCCTTGTTGCTTATGGCAGGATGATTTCTAGCCGACCGTATCGTCAGGCGTGGGCGAGGGGTCGGGAGTGGGTGTAGGCGTAGGCGTAGGCGTGCCGCCATCGCCGCCGGTCGAACCACCAGTGGAGCCGCCCGTCGAGCCACCGGTCGTACCGGTGCCGCCGGTGGTGTCGCCGCCCGTGGTCTCGGTGGTCGTGGTCGTCGTGGTAGTCGTTGTGGTGGTTTCCTCTTCGTCCTCGTTCTCGTCCTTGTCGTCGTTCTCCGTCTTCTTGGAGTTGTTGGTGCCGTAGAACTTCCAGACGCTGTTGTTCTTGTAGGTGGGCGCCGTTCCGGTCGCAAACTCCTCGCGCTCGGTACCGGTCAGAACGGTGTTCATAAACCGCTTAAAGACAGGCAGGTTGGTGCTGTCGCCCAGCAGGTCTGTGCCGTATTTTTGAATGGGGATCTCGCCCGCGGAATAGCCGGTCCACAGGGCGCACGCCAGCTGCGGGGTATAGCCGCAGAACCACAGGTTGGTGGTGTTGTCGGTGGTGCCCGTCTTGCCGGCATAGGGCTGGTTGACGCTCAGCGCGCCGGCGGCACCCGTGCCGCTGCCCTGCATGACGCCGGATAGAACGTCGGTAACCGCGGCAGCCTCGCCTTCGGTGAGCACCTGCGTGGGATTGTCGGTGTGCTGGTACAGAACCGAGCCGGTACGCGAGTCGATCTCGGTGATGGCGATCGGCTGGCGATAGTAACCGCCGTTGGCAAACGTGGCATAGGCC
>CAJMRZ010000017.1 GCA_905215945.1 uncultured bacterium
CCCGTATCCTATCGGATGCGGGCCCCTTTGCTTTGCCGTAGTCCCGGGGCGCACGGCCTTTGTGGAACATCGCCGGGGCGCCGCGCGCCGCGAGAACCCTGCGCCTAGATCTCGGTCTCCGCATGGCCTCGCTGCGCCTCGGGCAGCTCCCCGTAGAGCGGATGGTCTTCGAGCCTAAAGCGCTCGACCTGTTCGGGAGTGCGACCGCGTACAAAGAGCCACGAGCGATCGATTGGCGTCGCCATGAGCGTGCTGGGCAGCGCGTCGGCGCGGTCGGAAAACACCCGGGCACTCTCGGGATCCTGGAACGCCAGCACCAGATGCGTGTCGCAGTTGCCCATGATGGAGCGTGCGCGTGCCTCGCCATAGAGCGCATCGAGCTGGTTGGTCGACTGCAGCAGCAGCGTTGCCCAGATGTTGCGGCTTCGGATAATAGAGAGCACGTTGTCGATCTGGGGGATCTGCAGATTTGCGAAGTCATCGAGCATAAAGCGCACGGGCACGGGCAGGCTGCCGTCGGGCTGCCTATCGGCCTCACGAATGAGGCCCATAAACGCCTGCGAAATAAAGAGGCCGGTCAGCGGATCGAGATTGCGGTCAATATCGCTCACGGTTACAAATAGGGCGCAGGGGGTGTGTCCCATGGAAGCGAAGTCCACCTGATGGCACTCACGATAGAGCTGTGCCGCACCGTCGAATCCCAGACACATGACCTTTTCGGCAAGGATGCCGACGATGCTCGCGTGCATGCGCTCGGCATTTTGCGTAATGGCGTAGCGCCGCCATAGCGAGAGGGCATAGCTTTGGGGGTCGATCGTGATCAGGTCGTCAAACAATCGACCCGTGGCACCGTCCTGCAGGTGCTCGATCAGCTTGATGACCGAGCTGATCGTCTGCTCGTCGGCGGGTAGCTGTTCGGTGACGTAGGCGATAAGACACGACAGCAGGTTTGCCGCCGCATGATCCCAAAAAGGCTGGTTGTTGTCCTCGATGGGGCAGATGGCCTTTGCCACCGAGAGGATGTCCTGCTGGTTGGGCCTGCCGTCCGCCTTGCGGCGAATGTGCCTCAGGGGGTTGTAGCCGCAGCGCTCGATGCCGGGCGCAAGGGCCGGGACGGTGTTGAGGTCGGCGAAGTTGAGGCATTGCACGCGGTAACCGTGGGCTGCCAGCACGGGTCCTACTTCGCGACAGAGCGTGCCTTTGGTGTCGAGCACGATGTAGCTTGCGTTCATTTGCAGCAGGTTGGGCTTGAGGACGTTTCGGGTCTTGCCGGCTCCCGAGGGGCCGATCACAAGTGCGTTGTTGTTGAGTCCCGTTTGGCGGGTGTCGCAGGAAAGCGTTCGATCCTTGGCGAGGATGGTGGACGATGCGGACTCAGATGCGGCGAGGCGGCTGGCGAGGTTAGACATGGGCGACCTCCTTGGTGGTCGAGAGGATTTCGTGGGCAAAGCCGAGCTCGACGGCGCGCTCGGCCGAAAGGTAGGTGTCTTTTGCAGTGAGGGACTGGATGCGCTTGGGCGTGAGACCGCTGCGGTCCGAGAGGATTTGCGTGAGGGTCTTGCGGGTCTGCATGAGACGCCGGCTGGTTTCCTGTAGCGCAAGTGCCGAGCCGCCTGCCCCCTGGGGGATCAGCGGGTCGTGAATCATGAGCTCTGCATGGGGCGCCATACGGCGATCGTCGCCGCCCATAAAGATCACGGCACCCATGGACGCGGCGAATTCCAGACAAACGGTGCGGATGGGGCACGATGCGAGGCGCATGGCGTCATAGATCGCAAGACCCGATCGCACGCTTCCGCCGGCGCTGGCGACAAATATGGTGATGGGACGGCTGGGGTCGGTGGCATCGAGCAGGCGGATCTGCTGGCATAGGTCGTGAGCCATCGGGGTTTCGATGTTTCCCATGACGGAGAGCTCGCGACGGGCGAGCATCTCATCGTAAATGCTGGTGAGCGTGATACCTCGGGCGGATTCACGCATGGTGAGGGGGCTGATGATGGGGGAATGATTGGTGTCCATGAGGACTCCTTTCTGTTGGTGGTGTTGTGGAATAGAGTCGCTGCCCGCGGAGGGGCTGGCGGGCTACAGGGTTCGTCCGAGCCTGAGATCGAGCTCGGTTGTGGGGCAGGCTGCCTGTCCGTGCGGCTCGCAAGCGCCAAGGGCTCCAAAGCGATGGAGCGTTGCGACGGGCGTGGTGTAGGCGAGCCGCAGCTGATGCTCGATAGGGGCACATCCGTCATTTTTGTAATGAGCCGCGTAGTACTGCGCGATGCTGGCGTTCATCTCGCTGCCATTGCGATGGCGCTCAAACTGGCGTCTGCAGGTCTCGATGATCTTTGCTACCGACTTGGGTGCCGTCGCGGGAACAAGGGCGAGATAGCCCTCAAATAGCTCGTTGATGCTCAGGAGGCACAGCAGGTCGATCAGCGTCCTTATGGCTGTTCCCCCGGCAGAATAGTGCGCGGTCATGCGGTTATATCGGTTGCGGTCGACGATGGCCGCATGGGGTCTTGGAGTTTTCTGCCCCGTGGTCCCGGGCTTTTGCCGCGCCTGTGTATTGAGCTCGACGTTGCAGCGCTTGAGGCCGTCCAACGGAAGGAACAGTGCGGTGCGCAGGGTGTTCCGCTTGCTTTCGAGTTCATGGCGCTCGTCGGGTTCCCATTCGAGCTTGAGTTTCGTGTCGAGCGCCGTAAGCATATGGGCTAGGCAGCCTACGGTAAGAACGTACGAATCGTTGTCGCGTTTTGGGGCATAGGGGTCTGTCAGCTTGCGAATGTCGGGGTCGCCCATGATCTTTGTGCAGCGCTTCAGCAGTTGAGGGTGGTCGGCCAAGATCGTCGCGAGCGGTAGCGACGCGTAGTTCTTGATGGTCGCGGCGGCAAAGGCGGCGTCATATTCGTTTGCATATGCTCGCTCAATGCGGGCATCCAGAATGCTTTTCTTATCGCCGTCTTCAGCGTGGTGGTTTGTCATAGCTTCTCCAATCGGTTGATGTTCGTGCTGTTTGTTGATGTGTTGGTTGTCGTGAGTGATGTGCTTGCCGTGGGTGATGTGCTGACGTTGGGGTGCTATGCGGTTTTCAATGAGCCCGTGAGGCAGTTGCTGCAGGGGCGGGATGGAACGGCCCATGCAAGGCGGAAGGCATCGTGCTCAAAATCGAGACAGCAATGCCCTGGGTGCCTCACATGTGGCAGTTACCTCATTAAGTTGTCATTGCGTTTGGGGTTGTACTTTGCCGATCTTCTTTCTCTTACACGCTGAAAACTGAAACTGAATATGCTCGATCTACTTAAAACCGCAACGGCGGTCTTTTATCAACTTATATGTCGGAACGCGTCTTTGCAAGTACTTTTTTGTCTTTGTTTCAAATGGGGTGGTTTTGCAACCGTCATACGCGCGCTGTGCGAACGTGCCCCGGCTCGGATAAGATAGTGCGATCGAGTTCTACCGCGCTCGCCGCAAGTAGTCTTTGTTGCTGAGATAGGTCATGGCCGAAAGGGGCCCGCATCCCAACAGATACGGGCCCCTTGCTATTTAAATGGGCATGAGGGTGTATTGAGGGGGGATGCCTTGCTGTCGGCATCCGCATGCGGTGCCATTCGCTGTCCGTAAATATACGTTTACGGCTAATTTCATACCACTTGTCGGAATGCGGACGCTGTCCTTGCATGCCGGGCGTACATTGAACGTGGTTTTTCGCGTGAAACCACGAATCGGTTGTCAGCCCCGAACAAGGAGGCCCAGCATGACGCTTGCCAAACCCATCAATAAATACATCGACTATATCGATGCCCCCGAGGACACGTTTGAGCAGTATGTCGAGAAGGCGTTAAAGTACAACTTTCGCTGCGTATTTGCGAACCTGCAGGAGTACGAGACGGGCCGCGCCATGCTCGAGGACTCTGACATCATCCTTGCCGGCGCTATCGACTTTCCCCAGGGCACTATGACGCTTGAGGAGAAGCTTGCGAGGTTTGAGGAATACGCTGCGTGTGGCTTTACCGAGATTGACTACGTTTTGAATCAGGAGTCGGTTGAGAACCGCGATTTTGATGCCATCGAGCGCGAGATGACTACCATTGCTGATTTTTGTCGCGCGCATGGCATCACTGACAAGGTAATCGTCGAGATGTGCAAGCTGGACGGCGACGACGCCGCCAAGCGCCGTGTATGCGAGATCGCGCTGGAGGCCAAGCCGGGATTCCTTAAGACATCGACTGGCAGAAGCTTTGGCGGTGCTAAGCTCGAGGACGTGCGGCTGATGCACGAGGTGCTCGGCGATGCCGTGGCAATCAAGGCGGCGGGCGGTATCCATAATTACGAAGAGGCTTGCGCATTCATCGAGGCCGGCGCCAGCGCGTTAGGTGCATCGGCGGGCATCGCGATCGTCGAGGGCACACCGACGGATGAGCGTCGCTAGCAGACGTATTTGACCTGAGCGATAAAGCTTCACGACCACACGCCGTTCATGTTCGGGACAATATGACATTTTTCCCGTTGTAAACGGAGTCGCGATGGGTGTTCTGTATGATGGCTCAGACAAGGTTGTTCAATGACAGGGAGGCATATATGGCAATCAAAGCCATCGCGATGGATATCGACGGTACGCTCACCAACGATCAGAAAGTGATTAGCCCGCGTACGCGCGAGAAGCTGCTCGCGGCGCAGGAGTCGGGCATTAAGCTCATTTTGGCTTCGGGCCGTCCCGCATGGGGGCTGCACGCCTTGGCGCAAGAGCTCGACCTTCAAAACCATGACGGTCTGCTGGTGGCCTTTAACGGCGCACACGTCGTCGATGCCCAGACCGACGAGGTGCTGTTCGATCAGGCTATGCCTGCCGACGAATTGCATCGCCTGATTGATCACCTGCGTAATTTTGACGTGATCCCTATGATTTCGCTCGGTCGCGATTTGCACGTCGAGGACTCGTACCATTGCATGATCACGCTGCCTGACGGCTCGCAGAAGAATATCGTCAAGTATGAGCGCGACGCGTGCGATCTTAAGATTCGCGAGGTGGAGAGCCTGCATGAGGTCGCTGATGCTTATCCCGTGGACAAGCTGCTGACGGCGGGCGATCCGGCCTACCTGCAGGCGCATTACGAGGAGATGTATGCGCCCTTTAAGCAGACGCTTTCGGGCATGTTTACGGCCGACTGGTACTTTGAGTACACGGCGCCCGGTATCGACAAGGCCCGCGCACTCGAGGGTGCCCTGCCCAAGCTCGGCATCGATGCCAGTGAGGTCGTATCGTTTGGCGACGGCCAGAACGACAAGTCCATGATTGAGTGGGCCGGCACCGGTGTTGCCATGGGTAACGCCGTCGAAGAGGTTAAGGCTGTAGCCCAGATGGTGACCGCCGATAACAACGAAGATGGCATTGCGGTGACGCTGGATAAGCTGCTGGGTTAGAATCGCCGATTAATGCATGGCTCGGGCGCCTGCTTGCGGGCGTCCTTTTGTTAGGGAGGGTGCCGTGTCCGCATTTCCGTTCGACGCCGTTATCTTTGACATGGACGGCGTCATTGTCGATACCGAGTATTACTACTTGGGCGAGACTGCCGCGTTTGCCAAGGAGCTTGGGCTTAATCTGACTCAAGAGGAGTTGAATGGGCAGGTCGGTACTTCGCATCAGTTCTTCCTGCATATGCTGGTCGATTGGTTTGAGCGCGCCGGTAAGGGGCACTTCACTGGCGAGGAAGCGTTGGCCCGTTGGGACGAGTGGGCGCATAAGCGTCCGCGTGACTATCAGGCTTTGATTAACCCAGGCGCCGTGGATACGATTCGAGAGCTGCCGCGCCGTGGCGTTCGCGTGGCGCTTGCCAGCTCGTCTCCCATGGTTAGCATCGAGGAAGTGCTCAACGCATGCGGGCTGTCGGATGCCTTTGAGTATGTGGTGAGCGGCGAGCAGTTTAAGGAGAGCAAACCCGAGCCCGACATCTACCTGCATGCGCTGGACCTGCTGGGGCTGCCCGCGAATCGCTGCTGCTGCGTTGAGGATTCCGTTCCGGGCATTACCGCGGGTAAGCGAGCCGGCCTGACGGTTATTGCCAAGCGCGAGGAGCGCTTTGGCTTTAGCCAGGATGCCGCGGACAAGATTATCGACCAGCTGCCGGAGCTGCTGGAACTCGCGTAGATTCTGGGCGGTACTGCTGTCACAACAGTGGTTCCGTTGGCATAAGAGAGAGGGGCGGCGTCATGGCATTTAACGTGAGCGCACTGGGGTTTGGCGACAACGTCGTCGACTGCTACGAGCATATCCACACAATGTATCCGGGTGGCAATGCGGTGAACTTTGCCGTGTATGCCAAGAAGTGCGGCGCCGCGCGCTCCGCGTATATGGGCATCTTTGGTAATGACGCTGCTGCTGAGCATGTGATTGCGAGTCTTGAGGATGAGGACGTTGAGCTTGCCAAGTGCAAGCAGCTCATCGGCGAGAACGGTGCGGCACGCGTGACCGTCGTTAACGGCGACCGTGTTTTCCTTGGCTCCAATGAGGGCGGCATCCGTGGTGATGCGCGCTATGTGCTCGATCGCTTTGACCTTGCGTACGTGAAGCAGTTCGACGTAGTCCACTCGGGCAACTATTGCTTTACCGAGCGTGAACTTCCCAAGTTGAAGGCCGCGGGCATCACGGTTTCGTTTGACTTCTCGGACGATTCGACCGACGAGTACTACGAGCAGATTGCTCCCTACGTTGACTTCGCGTTCTTTAGCGCGGCAGACGCCGCGAGTGAGGATGAGATTCGCGAGCGTCTGGCATGGGTGAGGAGCCTAGGTCCGCGTTTCGTATCGGCAACGGCTGGCGCTGAGGGCTGCATTGCCTATGATGGCGATCGTTATTACCGCCAACTGGCTAAGCCGGTAACGGATATGAAGGACACCATGGGTGCGGGCGACTCATTCCTGACTTCGTTCCTGATGTGTTACCTCGATTCCGTCAAGCGTGGCGAGGATGGTGCCGAGGCCATCGAGCGTGCACTCGACTTTGCGGCGGGGTTTGCTTCGACCGTATGCGGCATGGAAGGCTCCTGGGGCCATGGAGTGCCGATTTCCGAATAGGTGAGCAGTCCCGGGGAGTCGAATTGTCGCCCCCCGGGACTCCATGGACAAAAAATGCTAAATATGAGTACTGCCACTAATTTAGTAACAGCGAAATTAAGCTTTTGAGGGCCTAGTTGGGTGTCTGCGAGCGATTAAAACCTGCTAAAAATGACTTTAACCACCTTAAAGTGCCTTGATAATGGATGGCTGTACATTATCAAGGCACTATTTTGCCGTAAAATAATGTTACTGGATTTGCAACAGTACTCATATTTGACATTTTTTGCCCACAGGGGTTAGCGAAGGTCAAATACAGAGCGCGCATTTGCTAAAACTGCCGACTCAATGTGCTTAGCGTCACAGTTTTTGAGTGAGGCAATGCGCATCGAGGTCCTTGTGAGCGATTTGATGAGCGACTGCGCGCTTGTTTCTGTGTTTGCCTCCGCTGGTGCATCGGTCTCGAGCAGTAAACGATCGAGTGGGATCTGTCGGGCGTATTCGCGTCCACGTTTGGTGGCGAGCATGCGCTGGTTGACGGAAAAATAACAGTCCGCATCACGCGCGCGGACGAGTTCGTCCGAAGTACCGCTAAACCAGTGGAAGATGATAGCGGGGGAGTCGGGGTTTGGGATGAGTAGTCCATGCGATTCGAGGACGTCCAGTACGGCTCCTGCCGAACGAACGGCGTGAATTGATATCACGCGTCCGGTAAGAGGATGCTGCACGAGCGCATCGCAGAGCCGGTTAAGTGCCTGTATTTGTAGCGGCTCACTTCCAGCAAAGCGCGCGGAAAAGTCGAGTCCGACTTCGCCGATGTAGCGCTCTTGGGCAGCAACTTCGCAAAGCAGATTGACTTCGGTAGGACCGCAGCGACCGTCGGCGAGCCACCAGGGGTGAAGCCCAACGCCGGCGATGATACTTGGTTGGCGACGGGCGCGCTCGTTTGCGGCCGAAAAGTCGCGTGGATCGATGCCACAGTCAAAGAGCCCCAGCCCCAATGCCGCCGACTCATTGGTCGTAGCATCGGGGCTGAGCATCAAATCAAGGTGACAATGCGTGTCAAAGAATCGCGGTTCCATCGTAGGGCATCCTGCTAGTCCAGGCGCTGGCCATCGGCGCGCACGTGCTCGGTGCCGCGGCCACTGATCTGGCGGATAACCTCGCCGGCAATCATCTGACCCATGATGGGCGGCATAAAGCTGGCGGTTCCCAGTTCGGTACGCTCGTGGATGTTGGACGGGTCGCGGGGTTGGGTCTTAACCGATTCCTCGCAGCTAAACAGCACGTGCAGACTCTTGATTCCGCGCTTCTTACATTCTTTGCGCATGATGCGGCTCATGGGGTCACGTACCGTATCGAAAATGTCGGCAAAGCGGAGGCACTCGGGATGGAGCTTGTTGGCCCCGCCCATGGAGCTAACCAAACGAATGTCGTGGTCCTGAGCATATTTGGCAATGGTGAGCTTGGCCGAGATGGTGTCGATGGCGTCGACGACGTAGTCGAGCTTGCCGTCCGTCTGCTCCAAAACGCTCGCGAAGAACTCGTCGATGTTGTCGCTCAGCAGGTATTCGGTGCGTTTGATAACGGTGGCGGTGGGATTGATGTCGTGGATCATGGCTTCCATAACATCGACCTTGCGCTTGCCGATGGTGCTGTGAAAGGCGATGGCCTGGCGATTGATATTGCTGGGCGCGATGATGTCCTTGTCCAGAATGACGAAATGTCCGATGCCGCCGCGGGCGAGTGCCTCGCAGCAGTTGGAGCCCACGCCTCCGCAGCCGAGCACCAGCACCGTAGCATCGGCGAGCTTATCGAGTGCCTCGCGGCCCATGATGATTTCGAGCTTGGTATCGCGCGTCTCGACGAGAGCAGTAGCGTTTTCGGTCATAGACATCCTCCGATGGGGAAGCGAATCGTGTTTTAGCTATCGCCATTATAGGTAATCGCCCATAGGTTGCGATGACGCTTACTTTGATGTGGTTTGAAGCATTTCGATTAAATAGTTAGACAAACATCTAAATATCCAGTATAGTGTGCGCGTCATGAGGGGCGCTGAGAGGAGGTCTTATGCCGGGAGAGGGTTTTAAGGCGCTTGCCGATCCAACGCGACGGCGCATTTTGGAGTTGCTACGCGAGGGCAATTGCACGGCGGGGGAGCTTGCCGAGCATTTCGATATCAGTAAGCCGTCGCTAAGTCATCACTTGGCGACGCTCAAAAACGCCGGATTGGTGACCGACGAGCGCCATGGCCAAAACATCGTATACAGCTTAAACACCACCGTCATGCAGGACTTGATCGGTTGGTTTATGGGCTTTACAAACACGGAAGGTGATAAGGATGAATAACGAAAACAAGGGCATTCACGCCACGGGGGTATCGCGGCGTGTGTGGATTGCGCTGATCGCTCTGTGCGTCGCCAATGTCGTAGCGCACCTCATAGTGATGCCGAGCTTGCCTGCGCAGATTCCTACGCACTGGGGCGCGAACGGCGCCGTCGACGGTTGGGGTCCTAGCTGGATGGCCTCCGCGCTCGGCGTGCTGCCTCTGGCACTTCTTGCGATGTTCTACGTCGTGCCACGCATTGACCCCAAGGGCGAGGCGTATCGAACCTCGGGCAAGTTCTATCAGGGCTTCGTAATCGCCTTCACCTTGTTTATGTGCGCCATAAGCTGGTTGGGTGAGCTTACGATCTGGGACGTGGTGCCGGCGGTCGGTTCGGTCAACGTGCTGATTTCCGGTGTTGTCGGTTTGCTGTTCATCGGCGTAGGCAACTACTTGCCGCGTGTGAAGCGGAACTATACACTCGGTATCAAGACGCCCTGGGCGCTTGCCGATCCCGAGAACTGGCGCCGTACGCAGCGCTTTGGCGGTGCCTGCTTTATGGTGCTGGGTGTTGGCCTGATTGTGATGGGCGTGGCAGGCAGCGTGCTTTCGAGTGAAGTCGTCGCCGCAGTGATTGCGGTTCTGGCGTTTGGTTCGGTCGGAGCCGTCTACGTCTACTCGTATCTGCTGTGGCGCAAATCGCAGCGAGCCGCTCGTTAAGGTTGCGGAAAACTAGCGTACGCAGTTCATAGTATGTTCCGGGGGACTTTTCCCAGGTAGTATTAGGGGGTGTGGGCAACCATGCCCCTTTTTCGTTAAGTTTCAGAGCTGGTTTCCTCATTTCGTTTCCACTAAAGCGAATCAAGAATAGGGAAACAGCAGGTAGAAAGGATAGAACAGACAAATGGCGGAGTTTATCTACCAGATGTATCAGGCTCGTAAGGCCCATGGCGACAAGGTGATCCTTGACGACGTGACCCTGAGCTTCTACCCCGGTGCCAAGATCGGCGTCGTGGGCCCCAACGGTATGGGCAAGTCGACCCTGCTCAAGATCATGGCCGGCATCGAGGAGGTCTCCAACGGTGATGCCAAGCTCACTCCCGGCTACACCGTGGGCATCCTGCAGCAGGAGCCGCCGCTCGACGACGACAAGACCGTCATCGAGAACGTGCGCATGGCATTTGGCGACATGATCGCCAAGGTCGATCGCTTCAACAAAATCGGCGAGGAGATGTGCGACCCGGACTGCGACATGGATGCCCTCATGGCCGAGATGGGCAAGCTCCAGGACGAGATCGACGCCGCCGACGGCTGGGATATCGATTCCAAGCTCGGTCAGGCCATGGACGCCCTGCAGCTGCCCGATTCCGACATGCCGGTTAACGTGCTTTCCGGCGGCGAGCGCCGTCGCGTGGCCCTGTGCAAGCTGCTGCTCGAGGCTCCCGACCTGCTGCTGCTCGACGAGCCCACAAACCACCTGGACGCCGAGTCGATCCTGTGGCTCGAGCACTTCCTGCACAACTACCAGGGTGCCGTGCTTGCCGTCACGCACGATCGCTACTTCCTGGATAATGTTGCCGAGTGGATCTGCGAGGTCGACCGCGGTCACCTTTATCCCTACAAGGGCAACTACTCCACGTATCTGGAGACCAAGGCCGCCCGCATCGAGGCGCAGGGCAACCGTGACGCCAAGCTCGCCAAGCGCATGGAGGCCGAGCTCGAGTGGGTGCGCAGCTCGCCCAAGGCTCGTCAGGCCAAGAACAAGGCCCGTCTGGCTCGCTACGAGGAGATGGAGGCCGAGGCCCGCGCAAGCCAGAAGCTCGACTGGACCGACATCCGCATTCCCGTTGGACCGCGTCTGGGCAACAAGGTGCTTGAGGCTCATCATCTGCACAAGGAATTCGATGGCCGCGTGCTCATCGATGACCTTTCGTTCACCCTGCCGCGCAACGGCATCGTGGGCGTGATCGGCCCCAACGGTGTCGGTAAGACCACGCTGTTCAAGACGATTGTGGGTCTGGAGCCGCTGACTTCGGGCGAGCTCGAGGTGGGCGAGACCGTCAAGATTAGCTACGTTGATCAGAACCGCTCCGGCATCGACCCCGACAAGAACCTGTGGGAGGTCGTCTCGGACGGCCTGGACCACATGATGGTCGGCGAGACCGAGGTCCCGAGCCGCGCCTATGTGGCGAGCTTTGGCTTTAAGGGCCAGGACCAGCAGAAGCGCGCTGGCGTACTCTCCGGTGGCGAGCGCAACCGTCTGAACCTGGCACTCACGCTCAAGCAGGGCGGCAACCTGCTGCTCCTCGACGAGCCCACGAACGACCTCGACGTCGAGACGCTGTCCTCGCTCGAGGCGGCGCTGCTCGAGTTCCCGGGCTGCTCGGTGGTCATTAGCCACGACCGTATGTTCCTGGACCGCGTCGCCACGCACATTCTGGCGTGGGAGGGCACCGACGAGAATCCGGGCAACTGGTATTGGTTCGAGGGTAATTTCGAGGCCTATCAGGCCAACCGCATCGAGCGCCTGGGCGAGGACGCGGCCCAGCCGCATCGTATTCACCGTAAGCTGACGCGCGACTAGTAGCAAGTAGAAAGGCCGCCACCAAGGGCGGCCTTTCTTGTAGCAATTGCACTGCAGCTATGCCCTGGCTGCTGGTTTGATTCATAATCAAAGTTATCTCTTTGGGATTAAAGCCCGTTTTTGCTATGAGCGATTTTCTAATTCCGTTTAAAACGTAAAGACGCATTGGGTTGCAAGGACATAAGCAAATCGAATTGAAATATAACCAGTGCTGTAACGTTACAAAAAAGATTATAGAATAGGAGTACCTTATAAGTCGCTTCTCTAGAAAGAAGAACATATGCTTTCGCGTCGTCGTTTTCTGCAACTTGTCGCGTCTTCAATTGTCGCCTTAGCCGCACGTCCGAAAGAGGTTTTTGCTTCGACGGGCAATATTGATGGTGAGCAGATACAATTTACTTCTGAAATTGCGCAAGAGCTTGCCGATAAATATATAAAGGGACTCCTCGGCTATTCGTATACGCCTTCTGACCCTATTCCTTTTGTAGATGTTGATGGGTCCCCGCTTGGTTACATTGTTCCGGTTGTGACATCCAATAGAGCCGCGGGCTATTTGGTTTTAGATGCTTCAGATGATGAAATACTTACGGGATATCGTTTTGGAGACGGCTTAGTCAGCCCTATGGATCGGGGAGGAGATCTTGGTGTCGAGTCTTATTCTTTCAATAACCCAGTCGTAATGATCAATCCATTCGAATTCGGCGTGCAATCTTTGGACGGTTCAATAACAACAAATTGCGGAAGAACAATCCCGGCTGTTTCCATAGAAGGACGGCCTGTCGTTTTATCGAATAAACCTTCAAGCTGGAACGATGTTGTAATTTACGCAACTCAAATGCAGGATTACACAGTATCTGGATTTCGTTCCATTTCTCAGTTTATGTCATATGATGAAAGCGAGATTAAGAGGCTTACCGCCCACTATGCTTGTATGGTGACAGCTTTTTCGAACGTTGCGGAACTGTATGGCATTGCCAATTTATATAGCGACCCTTCGCAATATATGCAGATATGGAGTTACACCAATACCCATGCTCTTTCCGATGAAGAACAGACTGTTCCCGGCGTTGTTTTGGGTGGAACGCCGATATCAACCTGTGCAACGGGGTTTACAAATTACTGCGCAAGCAGAGGAAGTACTCTTATCGCCCGCACTGTCTCCTCTCCGGCTATCGCGAGCATTCAAAATGAGATTAACTCTAATAGACCGAATGTTTTACATGCGAGTTTGTACAACGGATCAGCCCATTCTGTAACAGCGGAGGCTTACGCCACACTTACTGGTAAGAAAACTGGAGAGACAAGGCAGATGATTGGCATAGCGGACGGCTGGAATTCATCTTTATCCTTCCTGAAGTATGATCAGAGCTATTATGCGTGGACTTATGGAACGACTTTTTCGAAGTAGGGCGATTCGTCTAGCCCTGTCTTTGGTGCTGATGGCTTCATTGGTGGGCTGTTCAACAAAGGAAGAGATATCGCGCGGAGGTTCCGGAGAAGTGACTGCGACAGACTCAGGTTCATTAGAAATAGCTGGCGGGCATGCCGATGTGATGTTACAAGGAAAAGGCGTGCTTAGGTCGGTTGATGCTGAAGACGCTGTCTGCTCAATAGAGGATTTAAAGACAGGTGAAACTGCACCGTACCGAGTCTCAGATAATGCTGCGAATATGATTGAGTCGATACCGACTGGAGCGCAGGTTTCTTTTAGATACTTTGCTCCGCAACTTGAGGATGAGCTTGCTTCTCTGGTGTCTATATGCACCGATGACAACTAAAAGGCCTGAATTCAAAAGGCCTCGGATGGTCAATTGGCTATCCGAGGCCTTTTTTACTCGACCGGGGCTTCGACCTTGTCGATGACCCAGGTGGCTCCGAGGCCGCCGGTGGTGTTGCGGCGGATGCGCACGGTGACTTCGTGGCGCTCGCCGGCCTGCGTGTAGTGCAGGGGGAAGCTTGCGCGGTTCCGCGCGGCCTCGATGGTACCGCGCTCGCGGGCGATCCAGTAGTACTCGCCGACGATACCGAGCGTGTCGGCGCCGTAGGGGAGATAGGTCGATAGCTCGTGCAGAAGCGGGCCGGGGCAGAAGACCTCGGTTGCGAAATCGATGGGGAAGTCCTTGGGGATGGTCGGTGCTGCGGGTGCGGGGGCCGGTGCTGCAGCGGGGGCCGGAGACGGTGCCGGTGCGGGAATTTGGTCGCAAACAGCGGCGGGCACGGATTCGATGACGGGTGCGGGCTCCGGCGTCGCTTCCGGCTTGATCGTGGAATCTGCGGGCTCCGGCGTCGTCTTCGGCTTGGTTGTGGAATCTGCGGGCTTCACGGTGACGGGCGCGTCTGCAACTGCGGTTTCAACCTCAACCTGCGTCGCGTTCTCGTTCTCGACGCTCGACTTTGCCTCGATGGGCGTGGATGCCATGGTGGTGATGCCGGCGTTTGCGTTCTCGGGGTCATAGACGACCGTGAGCGAGATGGCGGGCTGCGGCGTCTCGGGCTCCGGCGCCGACTCGGTAGCGCCTTGATCGTCGGGCTCGTCGGGCTGATCGTCCTCGGTCTCGTCGCCAAAGACATCGCTGTTTTGGAACGCAGGCGTTTCGGGCTGGTCAGCGGCTTCTTCGGTTGTCGACTTGGGAGCTTCGTTGAGCTCCGCAGTGGCTTCCTGCTCGGATATGACTTCGGGATCGGTCGTGGCGGTGATTTCGGTGTCGGCTTCTGCCGTTACCTCAATAGCGACTTCGATCTCTGCCTCGGGCTCGGGCTCCGGAGCGACTTCGGCCACGGGCTCGGGCTCGGCGCGCTTAACGTGCTTGGGGCGCACGGCCTTGAGGTCCTTCTCGCCGCGCTTTTTCTTTTTGTAGGACTGCTTGGCACCCTTGGCAGCCTTGGGCTTGTCCTCGCCCTTGGCAAGGGCGGCATCCCAGGCCTCGTTGGCGATGAGCGTGGCATACAGGCGACCGCCCTTAAAGACGGTCAGCCTTATGCAGTCGTCGAGCTCCTCGAGCAGCTCGCGCGTGGACTCGAAGCCCAGGTCATAAGCGGCCATGTCACCAGCAGCGAGCGCCTCCTCGACCTGCGTCATAAACGTTTGCTTGCCGCACCCAATCGCATCACGCAGCAGACGATACAGATAGATGTGGTTGCCCAGCGATAGCGTGGGCTTAACTATTGTCTTGCTCATGGCAAATCTCCTCTTTACACACCAAAGCATCTTACCATCGCGCGGGGCTTGCTACCTCGGCGCCCAAGGCAAACGGGCGCGACCGTTGCCGGTTCGCGCCCGTTATACAGGTCGATTATCTATGAGGGGCAAACGTGCTTAGTTGCCCGATGCCGTGCCTTGGCTCGAGCTGTCAGATGCCGTGCCGGACGCGGTTCCACTCGAGCTGTTCGAGTTGCTGGTGTTGCTGCTGTCTGCTGAGCCCGTTCCCGACGTGGTGTCGCTCGTCTGGTCGCCCGTGCTCGGTTGAGAGCCGTCAGTCGTTTGGCTTGAGTCGGTTGTGCCGGATTGCGTACCGTTGTTGTTCACAGAAGAATCGGCGCCCTGCGACTGATCGGGGGTGTTCGAGGACGAGTCGGTGGATGCGGAGGTGCCCTGCGAGTCGTCCTGCTGGCTTTGCGATTGACCAGTGCTGTCCGCGTCGTGCTCGGTCGTGCGTGACGACAGAATCGGCTCGGGACGCTCGCCCAGACCCTCACCGGCGGTGGTGATAAGGATGGCAGCGGTGCAGGCGATAACCGCGACGATGGCGATGGCGATCGAGAAGATGATGACCTTCTTTTGCGTCTGGCTGCGCTCTGCCGCCGCCTTGGCGCGCAGGCTGTTGGGGGCGACACGCGCCGTGGTCGCGCGTCCCGCAACCTGGCGCATCTCCTGCGTGGTCGCGGCGCCACCTAGGTGCTCCTCGGCATCAAACTCAACGGGCTTATAGGC
>CAJMRZ010000018.1 GCA_905215945.1 uncultured bacterium
GCAAGCCTAATCGAAACTTTTCACACTTTCAAGTCTCTCTAAGTGTGAAAATAGTGGGAAATATGATTCTAATAGCTAGCTCAATAATTGTTAGTTACCTATTTCTACCTGCGCTTCCTTTTAATTCAGTGAAATTGGCCTCATCTCGTCAAATGCCGAATTCACGTACTCGTAAAGCGGGGGTCACCGGTTCGAGCCCGGTCGCTGGCTCCATTGCACAAGATAGCCGCCTTCGGGCGGCTTTTTTGTTGCCGATTTCGGGCGCGCATCCGCCAATCCAAGCACAACGCCGCCGGAAACTCCCCTACTCAACAAAAGCCCCGCCAACCGCAATCCCCAAAGGAACCGCGTTCAGCGGGGCCCAAGCGAGCTCCCCCAAGGGATAACGCTCGCAGCACGAACAGCTCAGCCGAGCAGCGCGCTACTCCTCCCAGTAAGCATCTGCAAGCAGCTTAAAGCAAATCTTCTTGACCGGCTGCGCGCCATCGCCCGGGAACTCGAGCGTGGGCATGTGAGGCTCGCCGGCAACAAACAGCGCAAACTTGTCGTCAGCAAGATCGCCGGCGATCGAGGCGTCGGAATCGACCAGATCGTAGTCGTCCTTCTCGTCGAACTCCTGGACCAGCGTCAGGCTGCCCGTGGCAACCTTAAAGGCCTCGCGACCCTCGACGTCGATCTGCAGGTCGTGATAGCGCTGATGCGTCTCATAGTGAGCCTCGGCTTCGGGACGCGTCGTGGGAGCCATGACGTTCGCAAAGACCTTGTCGCCCAGAATCGGATGGCTGCCGACCTCGAGCTTCGCCGGATCGTTCTCCTCGAGCCAATCGATCAGCACGTCGAGGCCCTTGAGCATTCCACGGTACTCCTCGATATCGCCCAATGCACCGTAAATCATCTAAATCCCCTCTCGGATCGTTTCTTTGGCGGCTACTCGGCAAACGCATTACCGACGCTGTTGCCACCCACATGCGTCTCGACCAGGGTAAGGTCGGGATTGAACACGACAGTGTCGGCGTCGCGCCCCGGCATAATGCTACTGCACTTGTCGTCGACATGAGCTAGCAACCGATGCCGGGGCCGCAGTACAAGCTCCTACAGCTCGGTCACGACAACGCCGTTGTAAACCTCGTCCCAACGATCCATAACCAAGTGGCCAGTCATGGGATCCATGGCATTGAGCTTGCCGCAGGTGTTGGCGGTACGCAGCACCGTCTCGTCGTCGGCGCCGGCAGCAATCGCATGTGCGAAGCCGGCAATGGTCGAATCGCCAGAGCCCGTAGCGTTAACGGCGGGGATATCGGGGGTCTTGGCGCGGAACGCACGGCCATTGTGGAAGCCAACGGAGCCGGCAGCGCCCATGGATACGACGACCCAGGGGATATCGGAGAAGCGGGCGTCAGAGGCGAGCGCGGAACGGAGCTCGTCCACATCGTCGGTGGTAAAGCTCGTGCCCAGAAGGCCGTTAATTTCGGTCAGGTTAGGCTTAACCAGCTCAGGCTTGACCTCGGACTTGAGCGCAGCCTCAAGCGAGGCACCCGAGGTATCGAGCAGCACCTTGGCGCCGGCGTTCTCGGCAATGCCCGTGATCTTGGCGTAGTAGTCCGCCTCGACGCCGCGGGGCAGCGAACCCGAGATGGTAACGACATCGGCCTTGCTCGCAAGCTCGGCGAACTTGGCGGTAAAGGCATCGAGCTCCTCGGGGGCAATCGTCGGGCCGCTCTCGAGCAGCTCGGTCTGGTTACCGGCATGAAGGATATTGAGGCAGATGCGGGTCTCGCCCTTGATGGGCACAAAATCATTCTTAATGCCGTTGGCATCCATGAGCTCGGCCATATAGGCGCCCATATGACCACCAAGCAAGCCGGTTGCCACAACGTCGTCGCCCAGCTGGCCCAGGACGCGGGCCACGTTGAGGCCCTTGCCACCGGCGGTCTTTTCGGGCGTCACGCGGTTGACGTCGTCGATAAAGAGCTCATCGAGCTGATAGCGCGTATCGACAGACGGGTTCATCGTAACGGTGAGGATCATTTCTAGCTCCTTATCTCGCAGGCTCCTTATGCCTTGCAAAACGAATTGGCTACATGCGACTACAAAATCTCGATTGTGAACGAGCGCACGATGGTTTCTTTGGGCTTGGCGATAAGGCAGCCGCGCTTGTGCTCAAGCACGTCATCCTCATCGGAACAGGTCGAGAGGCCGCCCCAGGGTTCAACTGCCACAAAATCACCCTCGGGCTTGCTCCACACAATGAGGTACGGGAAGCCCTCAAAGCTCAGGCGAACGCCCTTGTCCTCGCCCTTTTTGGAAAGCGTGACCTGACGGCTCTCGAGCACGTCAAAGATGGTCTCCGCAAAATCGAAGAGCTCATGTGACAGAGGCAGCGTCTTTCCCACCATGGGGTTCTTGGAGCGGTTGGTCACGTCAATCAATCCGGTCGAGGGAACGGCGGTGCAGAGCTCCGCAGCCTCGTCTTTCTCAAAACGCAACTCGTAGTCCGTATAGGCCTCGCCCTCGTCGAGCGGACACCTAAAGCCGGGGTGTCCACCGATAAAGAACGGCATGTCCTCGGTGCCCTCGTTGGTAACCTCATAGGAGACACGCACGGCGGCGTCCTCGAGCGTATAGCGAGCGACAAGTTTAAACGGATACGGATAATCGCTCAGCAGCGCAGCGTTATCCTCGGATGCCAGGCACATAGCCAGCTCGTTTGCGCTTTGGCTCAACAGCTTCCACTCCTGCTTGCGCGCAAAGCCGTGGCGGGCGAGTTTCACATGATGTCCGGCAAACGTCATGGCGCTGTTATCGCGCAAACCTCCGCAAATCGGGAAGCAAATCGGTGCCTGGCCGGACCACACGGCGGGATCACCCTGCCACAAATACTCGCGACCTCCAGCCTCAATCGAGGTAAACGAGCCGCCGGCCGTGGAGACCTTGATAGAAATCGAATCGTTGGAGAGAGCGTATTCCATTGTCCATCCTTTCGAACAACTGCTTTTTGCTCGCAAGAACCCGTCTCGGCCCTGACCAAAGGACAAACCCGCACGTTCATCGATGCGTCCGGTTTCCCAGCCATGCAACGGGGTACCATACAGACATTGATGCAATTACAGCTGAAAGGCCTTCTTATGCGAACCATCATTCTTTATGCCTCACGCCACCACGGCAATACGAAAAAGCTCGTGGACGCCATCGTTGAGGCACACCCCGAAATCGATACCCTCGACGTGAAGTCACTCGGTAAAAACGAGTACCCCGACCTGCACGAATACCATCTGATCGGTGTCGCCACAGGTATTTATTACTCCGAGATCGACAAAGATATGGCACGCGTGCTCACGAACGTGCTGCAGCCGCAGGACAAGGTGTTTGGCCTTATGACCTACGGTGGCAAAAACAAGTGGTACGGCAAGGATATCGATGGCATCTGCCGCATGAGGCAGGCCATCTTTATGGGCGTCTACGGCTGTCCCGGCTTTGATACGTGGGGGCCGTTCAAACTCACCGGCGGTGTCCAGAAGGGGCACCCAACTGCCGAAGAGATTAAGGGAGCTGTCGATTTCTTCGACAAAATCGAAGATGAGTACGGCGATATCATCGTCGAAGAGTATGCCAAGCGCGAGAAGCGTCTAGCATACGAAAAGGAGCATCCCGCGGGGGGTCTTGTGGCCGGCGTCAAGCGCACGGCAAAGAAGATCGCTAACAAGCTGTAACTGTTAAGGTGCTTTTGAGCATTTAACCCATACGGCGGGTCCGAGCAGATTCGGGCCCGCCGTCTTTTTCTATCGTTACTCGGTAAAGGCGTTGCCGACGCTCTGGCCGCCAACATACGTCTCGACGAGGGTGAGCTCATGGTCGAACACGACAAAGTCGGCGTCGCGACCCGGCATGATGCTGCCGCACTTATCCTCGATGTGCGCGGAGCGTGCCGGCACCTCAGTTGCCATGCGAATGGCGATATCGGCGCTGGCGATGCCCCAGTCGACGATGTTCTTGACGCCCTGGGCAAGCGTGAGCACCGAGCCGGCAATGCTCTTGCCGTCGGCGAGCCAGCACAGGTTGTCCTTCATGATGACGTCCATGCCGCCACTGGTGTAGCTGCCCTCGGGCATGCCGCCGCAACCCAGGCAGTCGGTGATGAGCACCGTGTGCTGCCAGCCCTTTGCCTGCAGCAGCGCCTTGATGGCGGCAGGGTTTACGTGCTTGCCGTCACAGATGATCTCGGCGTAGGTCTCGGGCGTGGACATGGCAGCACCCACGACACCGGGCTCGCGGTGATGCAGCCCGCGCTGTCCGTTATAGGTATGCGTAAAGCAGCTGGCACCGGCGTTGATGGCGGCGATGCACTCATCGTAGGTGGCGTCGGAGTGACCGATGCTGGTCACCACACCCTTGGCGTTCAGAGCAGCCGCATAAGCAGCGGCACCGTCGCGCTCGGCCGCCATGGCGCTCTTAACGATGCGACCGCCCGCAGCCTCCTGCCACTGATCGAAGACCTCCTCGGAGGGATCGATAAGATAAGCGGGGTTCTGCGCGCCCACGTGCTTCATAGTAAAGAAGGGGCCCTCCAGGTAGATGCCCTGAATGCGAGCACCGCAGAAGTCGGGGCCGCGGCCCTCGTCAGCCTGGGCGATGGCGGCGCAGGCATCCTTGATCTGCTCGACGCCATCGGTGAACGTCGTGGGCAGCCAACTAGTGGTACCGCGACGGGCGAGCTCGGTCGAGCTGATATCAATGCCCTCGGGATCGTTATCGGTAGTCGAGTGGTTATAGAAGCCATGGATGTGAGTATCGACCATACCCGGTGCGATCCACGATCCCGTGTAGTCCTTAATCTCGCAAGAGGGCTCGTCGGCCTGCCAGGCGCCAAAAACGCCATCCTCGACCATAAGATAGCCGCCCAGTTGCGGACCTGCCGGCAAGAAGAACTTGTCAGCCTTAATTGCGTACGTGCTCATATGCACTCCTTGCTTCTAAAGCAGTTGACTGTGGTAATGCTTATACCCGGTCCATGTAAAAACAAAAAGCGCCCGCCCGCCGTTATGAGCGGACGGGCGCCCTTACAGGGGGACGCGATTAAGCGGTGAAGGGGTGAATCGTCACGCCCTTAACCACGCGGTTGACCGTGCCGGTGGGGCTCGGCGTATCGGGCGTGTTGCCCACGCGCACGGAGTTGAGCAGGCTGATAGCCTGGGCAAACATCACGAACGGCAGGGCAAGGTAGCCCTCGGGAAGCGCCTCGTAGCCCTTAAAGGTGAAGGACTCGCCCTCGTAGACGGTAGCGCCATCCTGCTGAACGGCAACGGTGTGCTGAGCAATCTTGTCGCCACCGATCTCGTTGAGGATGTCGATGTCGTACTGACGGGTGTAGGCGTCGTTGTTGACGAACACGAAGACGAGCGTCTTATCGTCGACGAAGGACTTAGGTCCGTGACGATAGCCCATGGAGGTGTCGTAGGAAGTAGCAACCAGACCGTGAGCGAGCTCGAGGATCTTGAGCTGGCTCTCCTGGGCAAGGCCACCGAAGGAGCCAGAACCCAAGTAGGTCACGCGGTTGAAGTCGCCAGCCAGGTAATCGGCGATCTCAGGCTCACGGGAGATGACCTCCTCGCCCATCTTGGCAATCGTCTCGACCCACTCGGCCTTCTGCTCGTCAGAGGCAGTGTCGAAAATAAGGGTGGAGAGCAGGGTCATGCAGGTGTAGGAACCGGTCATGGCGAAGCCCTTGTCGTTGGCGCGCGGGATGAGCAGCGTCAGCGCATTGGGATCATCGGCGGACTCGACGGCGAGCTTGCCCTCGGGAGCGCAGGTGATGTTGAGGAACTTGACGTTGTGGACGAGCTCCTTGGCAACGGCAACGGCGGCAAGGCTCTCGGGGCTGTTGCCAGAGCGGGCAAAGGAAACCACGAGCGTGGGGTCCTCGGCGCGCAGGAAGTCGCGCGGGGCGCTCACGATGTCGGTCGTGGCGATGGGTTTAAAGTCGTAGAGATCAGTGTTGCCAGCGTGACGCAGGTACGGGGCGCAGGTATCGCCAACGTAGTCGGACGTACCGGCACCGGTAAAGACAACGGACAGACGACCCTCGCCCATAGCGCGAGCCTCGGCCAGAAAGGCCTCGATGGCCTCCTTGTTCTCGCGATAGATGTTGAGCGTATCACGCCAAAGCTCGGGCTGCTGAGCAATCTCGGCCGTGGTGATCTGGGCGCCGAGCTTGGTGAGCTCCTCGACACTCTTCTCGAACATTTCTAATACCTCTCTCTAGAAGTAATCCTCTGACGTGCAATTATACACTTCGGTTGGTTATCTGGTAGTAACCAGTTAAATGCAAAGAATCACCATATGGAAACGATGCGAGCACTAGTTACTGCGCTGGTGGTAAACCTTGTATTTAAACTGATCGGCACGAGCAACCGAGAGTGTGTACTCCACTACCTCGTTTGACTCGTTATACGTAGTCCTGACCAAATCGAGCACAGGCGAGCCCTCGACAATTCCCAAAAGGTGGGCATCGGTGGGACGGGCTATGCTCGCATAGAACTCCTCTTCGGCCACGCGAATCTTTTGCTGAAAGTCCTGCTCAATCACATCGTAAAGCGGCTTACGCTCCAGCAGCGGTCGCTTTAGGGACATAAATTGACGAACCGGTAGATAGCTGCGTTCGACCATCATGGGCATGTTGTCGGCAGAACGAAGGCGCTTGAGCTTAAAAATGCGATCACCGATGCGCAATCCCATATGCTCGGCCAGATTCTTATCGGCCTCCATCTCGCAAAACTCGAGAATCGTGGTCTCGGGTTCTCGACCCATCGCGCGCATCTGCTCGGTAAAGCTGTAGGACTGCATAAGATTGGTTGCTTTTGCCGAACGATCGGTCACAAAGGTACCGCGACCGTGCTGCCGAACCACCAGTCCTAAACGCTCCAGTTCCTGCAGAGCCAGGCGTACCGTAGTGCGCGAGAGACCATAGCGCTCCGAAAGTTCGCGCTCGGAAGGAATCATGTCACCGGCGCGATATTCATGGTCAATCTTTTCGGTCAGAATATCGACCAGCTGATCGTACAGCGGTTGCTTACGCGCTCCGATCGCCATCCTATCCTCCCTTTTGCTCGAATTCGGCTAACTACCTAGGGTGTTATGCATTATCTGTCTGCCACACCCGAATCATTAAGAAAACAAAAGCCGCGCGCTCTTTCGAGCACGCGGCTTTTAACATACACATGGCTTAAGGGGTCGGGGTGTGAGCCGCGTAGGGACACCCCCCTCAAGCTAGAGCCTTACCAGATGCTCGGCCAGAGACCAAGCGGGCCAGCGCCCAGGATGCCAAGGACGAAGAGCAGGAGAATGCCCTTGGTCGGGGTCCAGCTGTGCTTAGCGAACATGTAGTAAAGCAGCAGCGTAAGCATAAGCGGGACGAGCTTCGGGACGATGGTGTTGAGGGTGTCGGCAACAGAGAAGTTGACCGGATCCTCGGTAACGGTGCCGTAGGTCACGGACTCCATGCCGTTACCCAGATTGGTGACGCCGCACTCGACAGCGTTGCCGTCGGCATCGGAAGCGGTAAGGGCGTTGCCGTCCTTATCGGTCATGGCGATGGTACCGGCCTCAGCGGTCTCGGTATCGATGCCCTCCATACCGGTGAAGTTCTCGGCCTCCTTCTCGGAGACGATCACGGTAGTAGCGGAGAGGCCACGGGTGGTGCCGTTGGGGATCTGGAGGTTGATCTGGGTGCCACCCATGGTGACGACCAGGCAACCGACGACGAAGACGCCCATGATGGAAGCGGCACGCGTGAAGGCCTGCATGTTGGCGGTCAGAGCGTCAATAGCGCTGGTGCCAAGCTTGTAGGACCAGTTCATGAGCCAGAAACGCAGAGCGAACTGGACGACGTTGAAGATCACCAGGAAGATGATCGGCGCAGCGGCGTTGCCGTTGATGGCCATGTTGGAGGTGATGCCAGCCGTGATAGGCACGAGCGTCAGCCAGAACAGGGCGTCACCGATACCACCGAGCGGGCCCATTGCGGCGACGCGGACGGCGCGGATCGTGGGGATGTCAACCTTGTTCTGCTCGAGCGAAAGCACGATGCCCATAACAAAGGTGACGAGGAACGGGTGGGTGTTGAAGAACTCCAGGTTGTGGCTCATGGAAGCCGCGAGGTCGTTCTTGTTGGTGTGGATCTTCTCCAGACCGGGGATGATGGAGTAGAGCCAGCCAGCGGCCTGCATACGCTCGTAGTTGAACGAGGCCTGCAGGAAGCAGGAGCGCCAAGCCATCTTGTTGAGGGTCTTCTGGTCGAGCTGCGGAGCAGGAGTGAGATCCTCGTAGTGCTCCGGGATTACATACTCATTAGATGCCATCTTCGAAGTCACCTCCGTCAGAAACAGCTGCACCCTTCAGCTCGGTCTGCTGCTGGAAGTCCCAGAAAGCGATGCCGAAGCCGATGAGAGCGAGGATGAGCAGAGCAGGGGTTGCCAGAGAATCGTTGGCAACGGTGATGAGCGCGAGGCCAAAGCCCATGAGGAAGAAGCCCCACATATCGCGGTTCATCATAACCTTGAGCAGGACGGCGAAGCCGACGAAGCGCATCATGCCGCCTGCAGCGGACAGACCGGTCTGCAGCCAAGTCGGGATGGCGGAAGCGATGGTCTGACCAATGGTAGCGCCAGCGATGAAGAACAGGGTGACGACGACAGCGAAGATCAGGCCGAGCAGAGCCATGGCGAAGTAGTTCAGGCGCTCGATGCCCTTGGTGTCCGCGTTATGAGCCATGTTATCGGCCGTGGACATAAGCGGGGACATAAGCGTGAAGACCAGGGTAACGCCGAGCTGACCAAGCAGGGCGAACGGAATGGCAAGGCCGACTGCCGCGTTGGGCTCGAGACCCGTAGCGATAGCGAGAATGGCTGCCATGATGCCGCCAATGACGGCGTTAGGCGGCTGAGCGCCTCCGATCGGCATGTTGCCGATCGTCATGAGCTGATAAGTACCACCCACGAGAAGACCGGTGTTGAGGTCGCCAAGGATAAGACCGATGACGGCGCCGGTGACGATGGGCTGATAGAGAGACTCGAGGAAGTCAAACTGGTCGATTGCCGCGATGAACGTGACGACGAAGACCAGAGCGATCTGGATGATCGAGTATTCCATCTTGCTCCTCCTTTCAAAATGAATGTACGCACTTTGGATATCACGTACAGAACGTCAGGGTTTCACTCCTGACAACGTGGATCACGAGGATTACGAGAAGAGCTTGCTCGTGTCCTCAACAGGCGTGCTCGGAACGCGCCTGATCTCCAACTCCACCCCCAATTCCTGCAGCTCTTTAAACGCAGCGACATCCTCGTCGTTAACTGCGACGGAGGTGGCGACTTGGCGCTTTCCTTCCGACATGTGCATGTTGCCGATGTTTACCTTCTTTATAGGCACACCGCCCTTGACGAGCGTAAGCACGTCTTCCGGTGTTTCGGCCACGATGAAGATCTTCTGGCGCGGGCTCGCCTTGCCAATGACGTCGATGGTCTTCTGCAGAGAGAAGAAACGCGTAGCGACGCCGGCGGGAGCGGCCATCTTCATGAGGTTCTGGCGCATGGTGTTGGACGCCACGTCGTCGTTGGCGACGAGGATGAGGTTGGAGCCCAGGGTGGAGTTCCACTGGGTGGCAACCTGACCATGAACCAGTCGGTTATCGATGCGGGTAAGAAGAATGTTGGGTTCTGCCATGTTGATCAGCTTCCTTTCGTTATTTGCTGACGACAGTTACTTGATCTCCTGAATCGCGTAACGCGAAACATCTACGACGGCTCCGGATCGGACTTTGATCTGGACCTTCTCGCCTTCGATGCCTTTGACGGTTCCGTAGATACCGCCGGCGAAAAGAACCTCTTGACCCGGCTTGAGCTCGGTGTGCAGCTCCTTGAAGTACTTCTGCTTCTTCTTCATGTTGATTTGCGACCAGATGGTGTAAATCAAGCCCATGATGACAAGCAGGCCTAAAAGGGCGACCGAGGAGCTCAGGACGTTGGCTCCGAAATCGGCCATTAGATGCCGTCCTCGTCGCCGAAGATATCCTCTTCCTCGGAGCCGGCAACGGATGCGACCGTCTGGGCGGTGACGCCCGTCTGGCCAACGGTCACGGCCTGCTCGCCAAGCTCGGCGAGCGTGGCATTGCCGCGGAGGAACAGAAGCTCAATAACCATGGGAAGGTTAGTGCCGGTCAGAATCTCGACATTGTCGACATCCTGGGCAATCATCATCGACTGGTTGAACGGGGTGCCGCCAAGCAGGTCGGTAAAGACGAGCACGCCATCGCACTCCTCGCGCATGGCGGTAATAGCGGCGCGGAGATCCTCACCGTAGGATGCGGCCTGGTCGCCCTCAAAAGGAACGACGGTAAAAGCAGGCTGGTCGCCGGCAACCATAGCGATAGCGCTTGCAAGGCCGGGTGCGAACTGTCCATGACCGGTAAGAATAAAGCCAACCATTCAAATTTCCCTTCCGAAGGTGTGTACGATCTGAGTCCGATGATTTTCGAAAGCCAGCGGGCAATTGCCCTTAAAGCTTCTTGGAAAGCGTTCTTTGAAGACCAGTGGTTTCTAAACTGGTAGTAACCACGTGACGTGTTGTTGTCACTATATCACCCCAGAAGAGGCCGCTTCCGTTGATTCATACGGTAAAACGTTTTTGCACCGCTCACGGTGATATATCGACCGTTTACCGCTCGTTAATACTTCTACCTGCGGTTTTGAAACCGTTTCGAAATGTTTTGGCAAAAGATCGGATCTTTTCCTGTGTCTAAACAACGCAGGGCGGCTAAAAATAGCGTGAAGAAAAATTGCAGGTCATTGTGAAGATATGTGAATTGGTCTTTTTGACTTAATACCAGTTAGAACCAGTTTTGAGATTATCGGTGAACGGTAGTTTTCGACCGTTCACCGGTTACTTGCAATCGTTTGCAGTTGTTTTCGCAGATGAATTAGGGAAGCGCGATGGAGCGCTTGCGCGGGCGCAAGGCCTGCCCCAGTGGTTTCGGCAGCAATAAGCCCGCTAGAACGTTGTCCGTTCTAGCGGGCTTATTCAGATATTTCGGTTACGCGCTCGGCGGCTCAGACAGATCTTTATGCAAACAGACCATAGATGCTGATGTTGGCCTTGGCATACAGGCCGTTAGCATACTCGGTCCACTTGGAGCTGGCGCTCGAAGCCTGCGAAGAGTACTGCTGGTAGGCGGTGTAATAGGCGGTCATGGCCTGCTTGTAGGTAGCGCTATCAGCCGTAAAGGCATCGTCAGCGAAGGCCTTAGCGTAGGTGCTATCGGCGTCCTTCCAGGTGCCCTTTTCGCTATCCCACTCGTCGCCGGCAAGTTTGATGATGTAATCGGCGTAGTCCTTGCTCGCGGTCTCCTCGTTGCCATCAGCAGGCTCGGTCGGGGCGGTCGGCATGCTTGCGGAGCTATCGCCCACCTTCTTCTTGTAGAGCTTCTGCAGCGTCGCGGACTGACGGACGATCTGCTTGGCCTGGTCCTTGGACACGCCATACTGCGTGGCCATGGTCTTGTAGTCCGAAGTGCCGATGGAATCCTCGGCGTACTTCTTCATCTCCTTAGAAGAGACGGTGATGCCCTCGTCCTCGGCAGCGTCGAGCAGGATCTTGTTGCGCACGTAGGACAGGATGACGTCGGCAGAGGGAGCGGTGTAGTTGCCATCGCCATCCTTGACGGTGTCGAGGCTGTACTGGCTCTCAATGGCCTCGCGCGCGGTGATGTCGCTCTTCTTGCCGTTGTAGCTGTAGCTTGCCACGGTCGAATCGAGCTGGTCCTCGGTGAGGGTCGCCGAGCCGACGCCCTTGCCGCCAAAACCACCGTTGCCGATAAAGAAGCCGACCACAGCAGCGATCACGACTGCAACCACGAAGGCGGCAATCATCGTCTTCTTGTGCTTGGATGCGCGGTCGTCTTCGTCGGAACCCAGGATATCGTCGTCCTCGTCCTGCTCCTGGGGCATGAGGTTCTCGTCGGCGGCGTCCGCGGCGATCTTTGCCTCCAGGCGAGCGTCCTCCTCCTCGACAGTCGTGCCGGCGGCAATATGTTCGGCAGACGTGCCGGCGACCAGGTCGATCTTCTCGTCCTCATCACCGTCGGGGCCTTCGCCGCGCTCGATGATCTGGATGCCGTCGATCTCGTCCTTCTCGTCTTTCTTTTGAATCAGACCCATATCAGTTACTCCTTGTTAGGAAACATAGTCCCCAATAGAATACGCCCGGCAGAGCGCCGGGCGTATTGATTCTTAGGTTATACGCAAACACTTAAGTACTATTTAGGCGTTTGCAGCGTGCATACCTTAGACCAGGTGCGCGATAACGGCATCGGCAAAGGCCTGCGTGCCCACGGCGCCCTCGACGGAGCCGGTCTGGGCACGACGCACGTCACCGGTAACCTGCTCGCCCTCGTCGAGCGTGGCAGATACGGCGGCACGAATGCGATTGGCAGCATCGTTCTCGCCCAGGTGATCGAGCATCATCGCAGCAGAGAGGATCTCGGCCGTGGGGTTGGCGATATCCTGGCCGGCGATATCGGGCGCGGAGCCATGCGTAGCCTCAAAGATGGCGCAGTCGGCACCGATGTTGGAGCCGGGGGCCATACCCAGGCCACCTACTAGGCCGGCGCACAGGTCGCTCACGATGTCACCGTACAGGTTGGGCAGCACCAGGACATCGAAGTCGTTGGGGTTCTGGACCAGGCCCATGCAGGTGGCGTCGACGATCTTGTCGTTGAACTCGATATCAGGATAGTTGGCGGCCACCTCGCGCGCCACGCGCAGGAACAGGCCGTCGGTCGCCTTCATGATGTTGGCCTTGTGCACAGCGGTGACCTTTTTGCGGCCGTTTTTCCGGGCGTAGTCAAAGGCAAAGCGGCAGATCTTCTCGCAGGCCGGGCGGGTGATGAGCTTGACGCCGTTGGCGATGTCGTCGGTGAGCATGTACTCGATGCCCTTATACAGGTCCTCGGTATTCTCGCGCACGATGACGAGGTCAACGTTCTCAAAACGGGTAGGTACGCCCGGCAGCGTGTGCACAGGGCGCAGGTTGGCGTAGGTGGCAAAGCGCTGGCGCAGCTGCACATTGATGCTGCGGAATCCCTTGCCGATGGGCGTAGCCGTAGGGCCTTTCAGTGCCCAGCCGCACGCCTCGATGGCGTCCAGCGTGCCGGGGGCGATCAGCTCGCCGCTGGCTTCGGCGTACTCGGCACCGGCCTCACACTCCTGCCATTCAATGCCGGTGTTCAGTGCGGCCGAGACGGCACGCACGCTTTCGGCGATCTCGCGGCCAATTCCATCGCCTGGGATCAGTACTGCTTTCATAAAAATACGTTCCCCTTCCCTGTGCTTTTTGAAAGGCTCCCTGCACAAGGGGGCCTTACGCAGCGAAAATGCTGCAATATACTACAACTATATCTGCTTTGGGCCGGTTTGTCAACGCGGTTTTTTATACAAGCCGTGTCAAAACGCCCACAAGCTTAATAAAATAAAGTCGTACTTTGGTTATTGTGGTGATATTTTAAGTTTTTCTTGACGAAACTCCAAGGATGTTATATTATTGTAGAAATCACCCACGCGGTGGGTGCCTGCGGTGCAGGAATGGGAAATTTGTGTACGTGTATAAATATGCAAGTGGAAAGGGGCCTGCCGATGTATTACCCGGACGTACCGGCACTGGAGCCGGAAGAACTGGAACTGCTCTGCCATGAATATGTAGAGCATAATGCCACGCTGGACCCGCATTTGGCGGACCAGATGGGCGTCAAGCGCGGCCTGCGCAACCTGGACGGCACCGGTGTGCTGGCCGGTATCACCAACGTGTCCAACGTTGTTGGCTATGACAAAAAGGAAGACGGCACCATCGTGCCCATCCCCGGCCGCCTGATCTACCGCGGCATCGATTTGGATGCCCTGGCCGCCGAGGCCGACGCCAGCGACCGCTTTATGTTTGAGGAAGTGGTCTGGCTGCTGCTGTTCGGCTCTCTGCCCACACGGGACCAGTATGCCAAGTTCCGCAAACTGCTGGAGAACCACCGCGAACTGCCCCGCGGCTTTGCCGACGATATGATCTTGAACTCGCCTTCGCCCAACCTGATGAACAAGATGGCGCGAAGCGTGCTGGCCATGTACAGCTACGATGAACACGCCGAGGACCTGAGCCTGCCCAACATCCTGCGGCAGAGCATCAACCTGATCGCCGAGCTGCCCACCATGATGGTGAACGCTTACCAGATCAAGCGCCGCGTCTACGACCGCAACAGCATGTACTTCCACCTGCCCACCGAGGGACAGAGCACGGCCGAACATATCCTGTCCACCTACCGTGCCGACCAGAAGTTCACCCACGAGGAAGCCCGCCTGCTGGACCTGTGTCTGCTGGTGCATGCGGACCACGGCGGCGGTAACTGCTCGACCTTTACCTGCCGCGTGCTGTCCAGCTCCGGCACCGACACCTACGCGGCCATCTCGGCGGCCATCGGCGCGCTGAAAGGTCCCAAGCACGGCGGCGCCAACCTGAAGGTCATGCACCAGCTGGACTACATTTTGGAAAATGTGGAGGATCCCACCAACGACGACGAGGTGCGGGAGTTCCTGCGCAAGATCATCCGCAAAGAGCGCGGCGACGGCAGCGGCCTGATCTACGGCATGGGCCACGCCGTGTACACCCTGAGCGACCCGCGTGCCCAAATTTTGAAAACACACGCCAAGAGCCTGGCCTACCAAAAAGGCTACGACGAGGAGTACGAGATGCTGTGCAGCATCGAGCGCCTGGCCCCCCAGGTATTTGCCGAGGAAAAGCACGGCCCCAAAAAGGTCTGCGCCAACGTGGACCTGTTCAGCGGCCTGATCTACCGCATGCTGGGCATCAGCGAAGATTTGTACACCCCGCTGTTTGCCATTGCCCGTGTACCCGGCTGGTGCGCCCACCGCGTAGAAGAAGTTGAGTACGCCAACCGCATCATTCGCCCCGCTTACAAATACCTGGGCGAGCCGCAGGAGTACCTGCCGCTGGAAGAGCGCTGATTTCTGCTTATATCATCATGAACTGGCACCCGGATTTTTCCGGGTGCTTTTTGTTTTGGGGTGGCGCAGGAGGCAGTTATCTGATATACTGGAAAAAAGCCCCTTATTCCATTGGAACATGACCAGAAAGTGAGAGAAACATGGAAAAATTCAAACAGCTGCTCTTCTCCGAAAACGGCATTAAAATTGTAAACATGCTGTTCTTCTTGGCGTTTCTGGCCCACAACCTTGTGTTTCTGGTTGTGGCATACCTGGTCTGGATCCTTTTTCTGGCGTTCTGCATCAAAAAAGCTGCGAGTCGAACCTCCGGGATTATTTACGGCTGCTTTATTGCTTTTGCTGTTGTTATGGTCGTGCTGAATGTTGTGCCGGTACTGCTGGGGCTATAACTCAGCGGGCGTCCGCCTGTTTGCCGCACAGACCGTTTGATTTTGTTGGGAGGTCGATGTTATGCCATGGTGGTACCCTTTCGGCTGTATTGCATTTATCGTTGGCGGCATCCTGATTTTTCTGAAACCGGAATGGCTCTGGGCGCTGACAGAGCAGTGGAAGTCCTATGCGGCAGACGGACCGTCGGACTTCTATATCCTGAGCACCAAAATCGGCGGTGTGCTGTTTGCGGTATTTGGGGTCGTCGCACTGGTTCTTCCGCTTTTTCTTAATTGATGGTTCCGGCTTTGGGCAATACCGCATAATTCTAAGTGCCGATACGGCGAGCGAGGTGCGGCAG
>CAJMRZ010000019.1 GCA_905215945.1 uncultured bacterium
GTGGTGGTCATTGAGCACGACCTGGACGTCATCGCAAACGCCGACTACGTGATCGACATGGGGCCCGGCGCCGGTGTCAACGGCGGACACGTAGTCGCGGCGGGAACGCCTGCTGATATCATGGCGTGTCCTGAGTCGATGACGGGCGCTTACCTGACCGGCAAACGAATGATTCGGGTGCCTGATGAACGGCGCAAGCCCGGTCGCGGCTGCCTTAAAATTACGGGCGCTCGAGCCAACAACCTCAAAAACGTTACTGCCAAGATCGAGTTTGGTACGCTTACGGTTGTTACCGGCGTGTCGGGATCGGGCAAGAGCTCCCTGGTTACCGACACCATTGCGCCTGCCCTTACGAATGCCATTCACCGCTCGACGCGCCCTGTGGGTCCGTATAAGAAAATCGAGGGCATTGAGTGTATCGATAAGGTTATCGATATCGACCAGTCGCCGATTGGCCGTACGCCGCGTTCCAACCCTGCTACCTATATCGGCCTGTGGGATGATCTTCGCGCACTGTTTGCGAGTACGCCGGAGTCGAAGGCGCGCGGCTACTCGCCAGGTCGTTTCTCCTTTAATGTGAGTGGCGGGCGCTGTGAGGCGTGCAAGGGCGACGGGCAGATCAAGATCGAGATGCACTTCCTTCCCGATATCTACGTTCCCTGCGAAGTTTGCGGCGGTAAACGCTACAACCGCGAGACACTCGAGGTCACCTACCGTGGCAAGACCATCTCGGACGTGCTCGACATGAGCGTCACCGAGGCGCTGGCCTTCTTTGGGAATATCCCGCAGATTAAGCGCAAGCTCCAGACGCTGTACGATGTAGGCTTGGGCTACGTGAGCCTGGGCCAGCCCGCCACGACGCTTTCGGGCGGCGAGGCGCAGCGTGTGAAGCTCGCCAAGGAGCTTCATCGACGCCAGACGGGCAAGACGTTCTATATTTTGGACGAGCCGACGACCGGTCTTCATTTTGAGGACGTCCGCCAGCTGCTCGATGTGCTGCAGCGTTTGGTCGATGCGGGCAACACGGTGCTGGTGATTGAGCACAACCTTGATGTCATCAAGGTTGCCGACCGCCTGATCGATATGGGTCCCGAGGGCGGTAACGGCGGCGGAACCGTCGTGGTTTCGGGTACACCGGAGCGGGTTGCGGACTGTCCGCAGAGTTATACGGGCAAGTTTTTGGCGCCGTTGCTCAGGCGTGACCGGGAGCGTCAGGCTCAACTTGATGCTCAATAAATAGGCGATTCAGTTTATGGGCGCCATCGACTCCTTGTGATTCGATGGCGCTTGCTGTGCCGAAGTGACGTATGCAGCCGAATTGGACATATACTTAATCCTTGCGTCCGAATGCGAGAGAAAGGATATGTCATGGCAAAGGCTGTAAAGACGCCAAAAACCAATGCGATGCGCGAGCTGGAAAGCGCCGGCATTTCCTATGTTCTACATACGTACGAAGACGATGGTGATGAGTCGGTGGGCCTGGGGGTCGCGATTTCGGAGCAGCTTGGCGAGGAGCCCGGTCAAGGATTTAAGACTTTGGTCTGCGTGACACCGTCCAACGACTATGTCGTGTGCTGCATCCCTGTTGCCGACGAGCTCGATCTAAAGTCCGCCGCGCGTGCCGCGGGGGAGAAGTCCTTGGCCATGATGCATGTGAAGGATTTGCTTGCGGCGACTGGCTACGTTCGCGGCGGCTGCAGCCCGGTCGGTATGAAAAAACGCTACCGGACGCTCATTGACGAGACATGCGTCCTTTGGGATACCATTTTTATTTCGGGAGGCAAGCGTGGTTATCAGCTCGAGCTTGCACCCGATGATTTAATTGCATTTTGCGGGGCGACGGTTGCCGCGATTACGAGAGAGGACTGAGCGATGCCGCAGGAAGAATTGAAGCGCGGAGCTCATTTTGCAAAAGAATCTGCGCCTCAGACACCCTCATCCGAAGCTTCTTCGTCGCGAGATGACACTGACGACATGGGCTCGTCGGACTACTCCACGGTTGGTCGTTCCGCCGGGCTTATGACCATCCTGACCATCGTGTCTCGCGTCACCGGTTTTATCCGCACGTGGGCAATGGCGGCCGCTATCGGCATGTCGCTACTCTCGTCCTCCTATCAGGTCGCCAACAACCTGCCCAATATGCTCTACGAACTCGTGATGGGCGGCATGCTCGTGACGGCGTTTTTGCCCGTGTACATGGGCGTGAGGCGTGAGCAGGGTCGCGAGGCCTCGAACGAGTACGTGGGCAACCTGCTCGGCATTCTGCTTTTGGTGCTGGGTGGCATTTCGTTGCTGGGGACCGTGTTCGCCCCGGGCTTTATCTGGACGCAATCGTTCCTTTCGGGTGACGGCGGCAGCATGGATACCGCTGCGTTCATGTTCCGTTTCTTTGCCATCCAGATTCTCTTTTATGGTTTGGGCTCGGTGTTCTCGGGCGTTCTCAACGCACACCGCGACTACTTCTGGTCGACGTTTGCTCCGGTCCTCAACAATGTGATCGTCATTGCGAGCTTTATGGGTTTTGCGCCCGTGTCCGCACAGTTTGGCGAACGTGCCGGCATCATCTTGATTGCGGCCGGTACGACCCTCGGTGTCTTTGTTCAGATGGCATGTCAGATCCCCGCGCTTGGCAAGCACGGCGTGCATCCCCATATCCATATCGACTTTAAGGACCCCGCGCTGCGCCAGACGATTGCGCTCGGTATCCCGACGCTGCTCGCCACGGTGTGCATGTTTGTCTCGACTTCTATCACCAACGCTGCCGCGCTGGTGGTCCAGCCCGAGACGGGTCCTTCCGTCATCGCCTATGCGCGCCTGTGGTACACGCTGCCCTACGCGCTGATTGCCGCCTCGCTTTCGACGGCGCTCTATACCGAGCTCTCTCATGACGCACAGGAGAAGGATTACGACAGCGTTCGCACGGGCATTTCGCGTGGCGTCGCCCAGATGCTGTTCTTCCTGATTCCGTTCGCACTGTACCTGATTGTCTTCGCACGTCCGCTCAATATGATCTACTGTGCTGGCAAGTTCGATGAATCCGGCGTGGCGCTGGTGTCCGAGTACCTTGTCTACCTGGCGCTCTCGCTGCCGCTCTACGGCGTGGTCGTGTTGATGCAGAAGAGCTTCTCTGCCTTGCTCGACATGAAGCCCTATAGCCGCTATTGCCTGTATTCCGCCATCGGCCAGGCCGGCTCGGTTCTGCTGTTTGGCGTTGTGCTGGGCTTCGGTATGCCGGCAATCGCGCTTTCGTATGTCGTCGACTACGTGATCTTGGTCGGCTGTTCGCTGTGGTGGCTGCGTCGTCGCCTGCGTGGCCTTCAGGTCAAATCTATCCTACATGGCGGTTTCTTTGGCCTTTTGCTCGGTGGCCTAGGTGCTGCCGCAGGCGCCGGCGTCATGTGGGCGCTTGAACACTTTGTCGGGGCACTTGGCGGCTCGATTCTGATTACTCTTGGCTACGTTTGCGTTGCGGGTGTCGCCTCGCTTGTTGTTACCTTTGGCCTTGCCGTCGTCCTTAAGATGCCCGAGGTCTCGGCGCTGCTTCGTCGCAAGTAGGTGCGTGTGGCCGGTCACGACAACATTCCAACACTCGCCGAGCAGGTTTCGCGCGTTCCCACACAGCCCGGATGCTACCTTTGGAAGGATGCCAAGGGCGATGTCATCTACGTGGGCAAGGCGAAAAACCTACGCGCCCGCATGCGTCAATACGTGACACTGCAGGATGAGCGTCAAAAGATTCCGCTGATGATGCAGCTGGTGGCGAGCTTTGACTACATCGTTGTCGAAACCGAGCATGAGGCGCTTGTACTCGAGCGCAACCTGATCGGCCAGTACCATCCGTACTTTAACGTCGACCTCAAGGATGACAAGAGCTACCCCTTTATCGCCATTACAAAGGGCGACCTGTATCCCGCTATCAAATATACGCGTGAGCGTCATAAGCCGGGAACGCGCTATTTTGGACCCTATACCGATAGCCGTGCGGCACGTGAGACGATAGATACGCTGCGCAAGGTTATTCCCATCTGCTCCGCATCCTGTGCGGAGTGGCGCCGTTGTCGCCGTATCGTTGAGTCCCACAAGGGCGAGGAAGACATCGTCAATATGATTTGCGCGCAAAACGGGCGTCCCTGCTTTGACTACCATGTCGGGCGCGGCCCGGGTGCGTGTGTCGGCGCGATTTCCCCGGCAGACTATGCCAAGAACGTCAAGCGTGTCGAGCGCTTTTTGTCGGGCCATCGCAAGGATGTCGTCGATGAGCTGACCTCCGAGATGACGGATGCCGCCGAGGCGCTCGACTTTGAGCGCGCGGCACGCGTCAAACGTCGTTTGGAGGTCATCAGGGGTCTGGACGATCGTCAGCAAGTCGTTTTTCCCTCCAGTGTCGATATCGATGTCATCGGGTTCTATCGCGAGGAGACCATCTCCGCCGCTTGCGTCTTCGTCGTTCGCGAGGGCCGAACAGTTCGCACCTGCGAGTTCATTCTCGACAAGGGTCTTGATGTTGACGAGGAAGAGCTCCAGTCGGGCTTTCTTAAGCGCTATTACGACGAGACGGCTGATATTCCAGCTGAGGTCAACCTTTCCGTCGAGCTTGAGGATGCGGAGGCGCTGGGGGAATGGCTTGCGGGCAAGCGCGAGCGTTCCTGCCATCTCCATAGGCCGCAGCGTGGCGAAAAGCACCGTCTGCTCGATATGGCATCCAAAAATGCGCGCCATGCCCTCATGCGCTACATGATGCGAACGGGGTACGCTGACGACCGCACCAATCAAGCGCTCCTGGAGCTCGAAAGTGCGTTGGCGCTGCCATCGCCGCCGTTGCGTATCGAGTGCTTCGATATCTCTACACTGCATGGCACCTTTACGGTCGCCTCGATGGTGGTGTTTACCAACGGGCGCGCCGACAAGAGCCAGTACCGTCGTTTTAAAATTCAGGCCGAATTGGACGAGGCAAACGACTTCGTGTCGATGTCCGAGGTTTTGGGACGACGCTATGCTCCCGAGCGCATGGCCGACGAGCGCTTTGGCTCGCGCCCCGATTTGCTCGTTGTCGATGGCGGTAAGCCGCAATTGACCGCTGCGATCAAGCAACTTGAGGCTCTTGGGCTCGATATACCAGTTTGTGGCTTGGCGAAGGCCGACGAGGAAGTTTTTGTGCCTTGGGACGAGACTCCTGTCGTGCTGCC
Source organism: uncultured bacterium (assembly GCA_905215945.1). Lineage (GTDB taxonomy): Bacteria > Actinomycetota > Coriobacteriia > Coriobacteriales > Coriobacteriaceae > Collinsella. The sequence goes on from CAJMRZ010000019.1 coordinate 5,187, forward strand.
GACCGGGTCTGCTTCGCTCTATCTAATTAAACAGGTACGCGATGAGTCCCACCGATTTGCCATCACGTTCCACCGTGAGTTGCGCGATAAAGCCATGACGGTTTCGGTGCTCGATGACGTTCCAGGCGTGGGACCCACCAGAAAACGTGCCCTTATGCGCCATTTTGGCTCGATGAAGCGTTTGCGCGCGGCGAGCGAGCAAGAGATCGCGAAAGTTCGCGGCATACCTGCCGATGTTGCCAAGGCGGTCCACGAGGCACTCGTTGCATGGAATGCCGAGCGCGCCGAGGCGGCGGCTGGCCATTCCGATAGCTAAACACGAGCCTAAACAACTGATATACATGATTGCGCGATTTTCAACCATTTATTTCGCCATGATTGCCTGCTGATTTCGGGTTTTATTAACGCTAAAACGTTTGACTAACCCAAGCGAAAACCCTGCTATCCTGCGGGTTGACGAAGACTGATATCTCACCTCGCCGATACATACTGTCTGGCGAATCGTTTGTCAATGAATTCGGTGAACGGTAGTAAATACCGTTCAAGCGTATGTATGTATCGGTCGCCGAGCGCGGCACCTCAGTTGGGTTCGTCGGTAGGTAAGGTATATATCGTCCGCAAGTTGCGCGGGGGCAAGTCTAGGTGCTCCCGAGTAAGATTCTCTATTGATAGGAGAAGACATGGCCATCATCAACAAGGGTATGTCCAGGCGTTCGTTCCTCGGCCTCACCGGCAGCGTCGCTGCTGTCGCAGGGCTTGGTCTCACCGGCTGCGGTGGCAGCTCTAGCGACGAGGGTTCCGCTTCCGGTTCCGCCGATTCCGCCAACCGTGGCGGCGGCGTGATCACCGCTGGTTCCGCTTACGCTCCGTCCAGCTTCGATCCCGCCAGCACCGGCTCCGCTGTGGGCCTGGGTGCTAACTGGCACGTCGTCGAGGGTCTCTACGGCATCGATTACCACGACTACAGCACCTTCAACGAGCTCGCCACCGACGATCCCAAGTCCGTGGACGACACTACCTTCGAGGTCACCATCCGCAAGGGCGCCAAGTTCTCCGATGGTACCGAGGTCACTGCTGACGACGTCGTCGCTTCCTACACCGCTTGCGCTGCTTCCGCTACCTATGCTCCGTTCTTCCAGCCCTTCGAGTCCATCGAGGCCAAGGATGCCAGCACTGTAACGGTCAAGACCAAGGTCCCCAACTTCTCCCTGCTCAAGGATCGTCTGGCCATCATCCGTGTTACCCCGGCTACTCAGTCCGAGGAGGATCGCGCCAAGCAGCCGATCGGCTCCGGCCCTTGGATGTACGACTCTATCTCCGATACCGAGATCACCCTGGTTCCCAACCCCGAGTACAACGGTGAGTATGCTGCCGAGGATAAGAAGATCCAGTACAGCATCCTGACCGACCCCACCGCTCGCGTTACCGCCCAGCAGGAAGGCTCCACGCTCGTTATGGAGCTCGTCACCGCTGACGCCGTCGACCAGCTCGAGAGCGCTGGCTGCAAGATCGACAACGTCCAGGGCTTCGGCACCCGCTTCATCATGTTCAACGTCGCCAAGGAGCCTTGGAACAACGTCAAGGTCCGTCAGGCCGTCATGTACGCGCTCGACACCGAGAAGATGATCACCAACACCTTCGCCGGCCTTGCCACCGCTGCCAGCTGCTACCTGCCCAAGAGCTTCACCAACTATCATGAGGCTTCCACGGTGTACAAGACCGACGCCAAGAAGGCCAAGAAGCTCATCGAGGAGTCCGGCATCACCCCGGGTGCCATCACCCTGCGCACCACCGACAACGAGCAGATTAAGGGCATGGCCGCCCAGGTCAAGAACGACCTCGACGCTCTCGGCTTCGATGTGACCATCCAGACCGATACCTCGCCGGCCACCTACGCTGCCATCGACGGCGGCGAGGCCTACGATATCCTCCTTGCCCCTGGCGATCCTTCCTGCTTCGGCGCCGACCCCGACCTGCTGCTCAACTGGTGGTACGGCGACAACGTCTGGATGCAGACCCGTTGCCCGTGGAAGGAGTCCGCTGAGTGGCAGAAGCTCCACAGTCTCATGGACGAGGCTCTTGCCGCCGAGGGCGACGAGCAGCAGAAGAAGTGGAACGAGTGCTTCGACATCATTGCCGACAACGCCGTTCTGTACCCCGTTGTCCACGTCAAGACCGTCTCCGCTTCCTGGGACGATCCGTCCACTGCGCCCAACGGCGAGGCCCTCGATGGCTTCAAGGGCATCGGCACGACGAGCATGTCCTTCAGGGGCGTTGCGACCGTCAAGGCGTAAGACTCGCTTGAGTCTGTATGCAGGATGTCGGTCATTGGGACCGTATCCTCATAGTTGAAACAAAGACCCGGGCGGCAACGATGTCGCTCGGGTCTTGTAATGAGTACCCGTACTCATATACCAGTTGGTCCTACCGACAAAAGAAAGGGGAGAGAACGTGAACAACTTGCTACGTTTGATTGGAAGGCGTCTTGTGGCGCTGCCGATCATGGCATTGGGCGTCACCGTCCTGGTGTTCTTCCTTATGTCGTTCTCCAAGACCGACCCCGCCTACACGGCGTTGGGTGACGGTGCCTCGCCCGAGGCGGTTGCCGAGTACCATGAGAAGTATGGTCTGGACGACCCCTGGCCCGTGCGCTACGTGCGCTATATGGGCGATTTGATCCATGGCGACATGGGCACCTATGGTGCTGCTCGCAACTCCGTTGCCAAGCGCATCTCCACGGCCCTGCCCGTCACGATGCAGCTGACCTTTATCGGTCTTGCCATCGGTGCGGTCGTTTCGTTTTTGCTCGGCGTCATCGCGGCACTGTATCGCGACAAATGGCCGGACCAAGTGATCCGCGTCTTTTCCATCGCCGGCTTGGCAACCCCGTCGTTCTGGCTTGCCGTTCTGTTGATCCTGCTGTTCTCTTCCTACCTTAAGGTGCTCCCGGCATCGGGTGCTCTGCCTCACTTCACCACGAATCCGGTTGGCTATCTGGGACGTATGATCATGCCCGCTATCGCCTTGGCATTTCCGCTGACGGGCCAGATGACTCGTATCGTGCGTACCGCCATGGTCGAGGAGCTCGACAAGGATTATGTCCGTATGGCTCGCGGCGCCGGCGTTCCCGAGAAGGTCGTCGTCGGCATCAACGTTCTTCGCAATGCGCTGATCACCCCGGTCACCACCCTCGGTCTTAAGATCGGTTACCTCATGGGCGGCGCCGTCGTCATCGAGGTTATCTTCAACCTCCCCGGCATGGGCACTGCGATTCTGCAGGGCGTTCAAGGCAACGAGGCGAACCTGGTTCAGGGCGTCGTTATCGTCGTTGCTCTCGCCTTCATCATCATCAACATCGTGGTTGACATGCTCTACCTGCTCATCAACCCGCGCATCAGGACGGTGTAGATTATGGTAAAGATTCGAGAGAAGCAAACCGAGCAGCTCGAGAAGGCTGCCTCCAAGGGGCTCAAGCTCGGTGGCTGGAAGAAGATGACGTTGTCTTCTAAGATTGCCGCCGTCGTGCTGGTGCTGGTCGCCCTGACTGCGATTCTGGCGCCCCTTCTTGCCCCCTATAGCCCGGTCGAGATCTTTACGGCTCGCCAGGCTCCCGGCAACGGATTTATCTTCGGTACCGACGATAAGGGTCGCGACATTCTGTCGCGTATGCTCTACGGTGGTCGTTACTCGCTGATTATCGGCTTTGGCGCCACCGCCATGGCTCTGGTCTGCGGCTCGGTCGTGGGCGCCCTTGCAGCGGTTTCGCGCAAGGCCGTCTCCGAGACGATCATGCGTATCCTGGACATCATCATGTCCATCCCGGGCATCGCCCTCGCGGCCGTCTTTGTCTCCATCCTGGGCAACTCCGTGCCGTCGATCATCTTCGCCATCGGCTTTATGTACACTCCGCAGATTGCCCGTATCGTGCGCGCCAACATCGTGTCCGAGTACGGCGAGGACTATGTCCGCGCGGTCATCGTTTCCGGCGCCAAGGCTCCGTGGATTTTGATCAAGCATGTTCTGCGTAACTGCATTGCCCCGATCATGGTCTTCACCGTTACCCTGGTCGCCGACGCCATCATCTTCGAGGCCTCGCTGACCTTCATCGGCGCTGGTATCCAGGAGCCCACCGCTACCTGGGGCAACATCCTCGCCGACGCCCGCGGCGGCGTGCTCGCCGGCCGTTGGTGGCAGGCACTGTTCCCGGGCCTGGCCATCATGATCACCTGCCTGGCGCTCAACATCCTCTCCGAGGGCATTACCGACGCCATGGCCGCTGCTCCCTCCGCCGCCCTGGATCCCACCGATTCCTCCAAGCGTCGCGAGGCCGACCTGCTGGTCTCCGACCCCGTTCGAGCCTACAAGGAGCAGGCCCAGTCCCTCTCCGCTCGCCTTGGCGCCCTGCGCGATGTCGAGCTCAAGCGTGACGATCGCCATGTGCCCGACGAGTCTGTTGAACCGATTCTCTCGGTCCGTGACTTCTGCATCCAGTTTGAGCATCACGGTGATATCAACGTCGTCGACCATGTCAACTTTGACGTCCGTCCTGGTCAGACCATGGGCCTGGTGGGCGAGTCCGGTTGCGGTAAGTCCATCACCACGCTGGCCATCATGGGCCTGACCGACGATGACGAGCACCTTTCCGGCGAGGTCCTCTGGGAGGGCCGTGACCTGCTCAAGATGAGCAAGAAGGAGTGGTTCGGCCTGCGCGGTACCGATATCGCTATGGTCTATCAGGATGCCCTGTCCTCGCTCAACCCCTCCATGCTCATCTCTGCCCAGATGAAGCAGCTCACCAAGCGCGGCGGAACCCGCAGCGCCGAGGAGCTCCTGGAGCTCGTCGGCCTCGATCCCAAGCGCACGCTCGAGAGCTATCCGCACGAGCTTTCCGGCGGCCAGCGTCAGCGTGTCCTGATCGCTATGGCCCTTACCCGCGACCCCAAGCTGGTCATCTGCGACGAACCCACGACCGCTCTGGACGTTACCGTCCAGAAGCAGGTCATCAAGCTGCTCAACGATCTTCAGGCCAAGCTCGGCTTTGCCATGATCTTCGTTTCGCACGACCTGGCGCTGGTCGCCGAGGTCGCCCACAACATCACGGTTATGTACGCTGGCCAGGTTATCGAGCAGGCACCCACCAAGGAGCTGCTCACTAACCCGATCCACGAGTACACCCGCGGTCTTCTGGGTTCCGTTCTGTCCATCGAGAGCGGTTCGGGCCGCCTGCACCAGGTGCCCGGCGCCGTTCCGAGTCCGCGCGATTTCCCCAAGGGCGATCGCTTCGCGCCCCGCTCGAGCCATCCGCGTATTGGCCTGGACACCCGTCCGGTCTTCAAGCGCGTGCCCGGCACCGAGCACTTCTATTCCGAGCTCCCCGACGAGGTGCTCAAGGCAAATGGTTTGACCCCTCACGCGGAGGTGATGTAGATGAGCGAGACCGCAGTCAACGGCGTCGAGCCGATCATCTTCCTTGATGACGTCCACGTCACCTTTAGGACCCGTACCGGCTCGATTCTGCACCCCAACCTGGTTCACGCCGTCCAGGGTGTAACGATTAAGCTCATGCCCGGTCAGACGATCGGCATCGTCGGCGAGTCCGGTTGCGGTAAGTCCACCACCGCCAACGTCATGTGCGGCCTGCAGGCCCCCACGAGCGGCAAGGTCTACTTTAAGGGCAAGGACGTTACCAAACGTACCGCCGAGGACCGTCGCCACATGGGTCGCGTCATCTCGGTCGTGTTTCAAAACCCGGCCACGGCGCTCAACCCCCGCATGGTCGTTCGCGAGCAACTGCTCGACCCCATGCGCGTCCACAACCTGGGTACCGAGGCCGAGCAGGAGAAGCGCGTCAAAGAGCTCCTGGAGCTCACCGGTCTGCCCAGCTCCGCCGCCGAGGTTCTTCCCGGTCAGCTTTCGGGCGGCCAGCGCCAGCGCGTCGCAATTGCCCGTGCCCTGTCGCTGAACCCCGATGCCATCATCGCCGACGAGCCCACCTCGGCTCTGGACGTTTCGGTCCGCGCGCAGATTCTGAACCTGCTGACCGACCTTAAGAAGGAGCTCGGCCTGGCCATGGTGTTCATCAGCCATGACATCCAGACGGTCCGCTATATCTCTGACGACATCATCGTTATGAATGGCGGCAAGATCGTCGAGCAGGGCGAGGCCAAGCAGGTCTTCCAGCATCCCCAGGACCCCTACACCAAGATGCTGCTCGGCGCTGCGCCGTCGCTGCTGCACCCCAAGCTCGGCGAATAGCCTCGCTTTCCCTCCCGTGCGCCCGGTTCCCTTGCCGGGCGCACCTCCGTTGCGATTTCGAAAGGTTGGGTTCACGAGCCATGCCAAGTGCTCAGGAGCTACAACATCAATTTGGTGAATATCGAGGCGCCATGCCCCGTCCATCAGATTTCGATCTCTTTTGGAAGGATCGCATGGCCGAGGCCGACGCCGTCGGGCTTGACTATGCGATCGACACGGCATCGGTCACCGATACCGCGACCTGCCAACTTTTCGACCTCTGGTATACCGGCATGTGTGGCGCTCGCCTGCATGCCAAGTACCTTAAACCCGTCTCGGACGAGCCCGTGCCATTGGTGCTTCAGTTCCATGGGTATCCGGGTGCAAGCCGCAGCTGGTTTGAGCAGGCGTCGTTTGCGGGCATGGGCATGGCACTCATCGCCCTCGACTGCCCCGGCCAAGGAGGTCCCTCCGAGGACATTGGTGGATTTGAGGGCACAACGGTTGCCGGGCATATCGTCGCCGGCATCGACGGCGACCCGGCCAACCTCTACTATGTCCGCTTGCACCAAGATATTCGCATCCTGTGCCGTATTGTTCGCGAGCTCGAGGGCATCGATCTTTCTCGTGTGTTTGTGAACGGCGCGTCGCAGGGTGGTGGTTTGGGCATTGCGACCTGTGCGCTTAACAGCGAGCTTATCAATCGTGCCGCCATCCTCTATCCCTTCCTGTCAGATTTCCGCCTAGTCTGGGATTTGGATGCAGACGACATTGCCTACGAGGGCCTGCGCTATTGGTCTCGCTGGTTTGACGAGGACTCGACTCGTATTGACGAAGCCTATGCCAAGCTGGCGTACTTCGATTCCAAGAACTTTGCCCCTATGGTCAAATGCCCCGTGCTGTTTGGCACCGGCACAGCCGATATCGTCTGCCCGCCAGCGACGCAGTTTGCGGTCTATAACAACCTGACCTGCGAAAAGCGTCATGAGTTCTTTGAAGGCTTTGGCCACGAGGAGATTCAGGATTTTGACGATCTGATCATTCCGTTTTTCTGCAAAGGAGGGGAGGCTCATGTCTAAGTGCGAGAGCAATGTTAATGAGCTGATTGTCCCCGGGCTCGTGGGAATTCCTGGAACGGTTTCGTCAAGGCTCGCAGAATATCGGGACTGGCGCGGTGATGTCCAAGCAGATGTTTCTGATTTAGAGACATGCGCTTCGAATCTTGAGATTCAAGGCCTGGCCATTACGGCGATTGACTTTGTTAACCCCTGCGCCCGTTACTCGGAGGTCTCCTTTGAGCTCGGTGACGATGCGATTCACGCTCGTTTGATCGAGCCTGTCGGTCGTGCCCGAGTGTCTGAGCGCGTGCCGCTGTGCCTGATGTTCCACGATATCGATCGGCCTGTGCGCGGCTGGCATCACATGACGAGATTTGCCGCCATGGGGTATGCCGTCCTCGCGCTGGATGACGATGTTGCTGGTGCGGACGACCTGCAGCGGGGGATTTCTTCGCCCGCTTTTGTCGAGCGCGTCCGTTGGGGTTGCGCGCTGGCGAAGGTGGCGCGCAATCTTGATGGCATGGACCCCGACCGCATCTTTGCATGGGGCGAGGGTCTAGGCGGCGGAGTCGCGCTGGCGGTTTCTGCTCTGGACGAGCGGGGTCTCGCCTGCACGGCGGTTGCCAATCCGCTTCCTGGCGGCCTCGAGGCGCTGTCGTCTCGGGTGCGCGGATCGGTGCTCATGGGCACATCGCTCATGGATACCGTGAGCGATCCCAAGGATCAGTTTGCCGTATTCAACGGTCTTGAGTGTGACCGGAGACATATCATCTATGCCAAATACGCTCACGAGCGCATCAATGCGTTCGAAAACGAAGTCGTCGACTTTTTTAACCAAACGTTCTACTCGTGTTCTTTGGCCTAGACGGCCTGGACACTGCCAACAAGAGTGGGCGGCATAGGGCTGCCCACCAGACAACTAAGGAGATTCTTGTGGCAACTCAGAAATTCACCGGCGTTATCCCTCCCGTCGTTGTTCCCGATACCGAAGACCACCAGCTCGATGTTGCCTCCTTTGAGCGCAGCATCAACCGCATGATCGATGCCGGCGTCGATGGCTTGTTCTTCCTGGGCTCCTCGGGCGAGGTCGTCTTCTCCACCGACGAGCGTCGCCGTCAGATCATCTCCGAGGCCGTCCGTATCGTCGACCACCGCGTTCCCGTTCTGGTCGGCATCATCGACACCGAGACCGAGCGCATGATCGAGCACGGTAAGGTCGCTCAGGAGCTGGGCGCCGATGCGCTTGTCGCCACCTGCCCGTTCTATGCCCTGCAGGGCATGACCGAGGTCGAGGAGCACTTCCGCATCCTGCATGAGGAACTCGACCTGCCCATCTTCGCCTATGACATCCCCGTGTGTGTCCACACCAAGCTCCCGTGGAAGCTCCTTGCCAAGCTCGGTGCCGAGGGCGTTCTGGCCGGCGTCAAGGATTCCTCGGGTGATGACATCTCGTTCCGCTACCTCGTTCAGGAGAACGAGAAGAACGGCCATCCGATGAGCATCCTCACCGGTCACGAGGTTGTTGTCGACGGCGCCTACCTCGGTGGCGCCGACGGTTCCGTTCCGGGTCTCGCCAACGTTGAGCCCGAGGGCTACGTGCGTCAGTGGAAGGCCGCTCAGGCTGGTGACTGGGCTACCGTCAAGGCCGAGCAGGATCGCCTCAATGAGATTTCGCACATCTGGGATGTCACCTCGGGCGTCCAGGGTTATGCCGGTGGCGTCGGCGCCTTCAAGACCGCTATGAATCTCATGGGTATCTTCGACAGCCCGACCATGCCGCGCCCGGTGAAGGCCATGACCGGCGAGAACGTCGAGGCGATTAAGAAGGTCCTCCAGGACAACGGTCTCCTGTAAAGCTTCCCCAGGCACCCGATCTTGGGGCTCAAGTGGTCGGGCGTGACCCATTAGGTCAACGCCCGACCACTTTCACCCCAACCTCGGGCACCTGGGAAACCTTTACTAAGTTGCGGCGACAACACCGCCTTCATTTCCTGTAGTTGTTTTTTATCTCCTAAGGAGAGCGACATGGAGAACAAGTACGTCTGCTCTGTCGATATCGGCGGAACTAAGATCGCGACTGCCATCATGGAGTACCCGGCTGACGGTAGTGTGCCCCATCCTGTTTTTGAGGCCGAGGTTCCTACCGAGGCCCAGGAGGGCGGCGAGGCCGTCTTCCAACGTATCGAGGCGTCCATCAAGGCTGCTCTCGAGGCGAATCCCGATGTCGAGGTCCTTGGCGTCGGTATCGGTGCCGCCGGCGTCGTCGATCCCAAGACGGGCGCCATCGCGTATGCCAACGAGATCATGCCCGGCTGGTCCGGTGTTCAGTTGGGGCCGCGCCTGCGCGAGGACCTCGGTCTTCCCGTTGCCGTTGTAGGCGACGTGCAGGCTCATGCTCTGGGCGAGGCCCACTGGGGCGTCGGCAAGGGCAAGTTCTCCGTCTTGTGTCTTGGCATCGGTACGGGCATCGGTGGCGCATATGTCGAGAACGGCCGCGTGATGCAGGGCTTCCATGGTGCTGCTGGCCATATGGGCCACATCGAGTGCTCGGCTGCCGCCGGTATTCCCTGCGCCTGCGGGCGTTCCGGCCATCTGGAGTCGGTTGCTTCGGGCACTTCCATTGGTCGTATGTACGATGAGCGCTTTGGTCGCGTCGACCCCAGCCGTCCTTCGGTCGGTCGCGATGTGAACGACCTGTGCCGTGCGGGCGACGCAAAGGCGACCGAGGTCATCCATGACGCCGGCTTTGCGCTGGGTGCCAGCTTGGGCTCGCTCGCTAACATCCTGGACCCTGAGGTCATCGTGCTTTCGGGTGGCGTGATTCACCAAGGTCCCGATTGGCGTTCACAGACGTGGAAGGATTCGGTACACGAGGGCTATGCCAGCCAGGCGCTCGATCCGCTTCAGGACACGCCGATCCTCATCGGTTCTCTGGAGGGCGATGCTCCGCTCATCGGTGCCGCCGAACACCTTCTTGCTTCGTTGAAGTAAACATAACTACCAAGTGTGCCTTCTGAGGTGCCGCAGATTGACGTGAAAGAGGAGCGAAGCGTACTTCGGTACGCGAGCGACGGTTTGAACGTCAAGGTGCGGCGTCTCAGAAGGCTGTTTTGAGAAAGGTTGAGTCGAACATGACCGT
>CAJMRZ010000020.1 GCA_905215945.1 uncultured bacterium
GCGCTGCCGCCCCGCGCTCGCGCGCCTCGGCAAGCAGCTGCTCCCACAGAGCGGCGTCGTGCAGCTGCCAGCCCTCAAAGCCCCAGCGCTCGCGTGCGGCGCCCGGGGCGCGGTCGGTCAGAATGTTCACGGCCTCCAGCAGCAGACCGCCGCCGGCGCACGAGGCATCGATTAGCGTGGGAAGGGCTTCATTCTCGTAATCGTCGGCCGTCAACTCGCGCTCGCACAGTGCGGTCCAGCCGACCTGCGCCAGCACCAGGGCGGCGTAGTCGGGGCGCAGCACGTGCGCGCCCTCGCCGGCACGGGTCGCCGCGGGCGGCAGGCGCTTGAACAGCGGGTCGCCCGAAAGGTCCAGGCTGATGCTCGCGCGGCGCTGGCGCAGCGAAAGCAGCAGGTGAACGTCGGGATCGGCAGCGTCGACATCGGCGCGACGGCCCGTGGTCTCGGCCAGACGGTCGCACAGCGCGTCCTTGGCGCGCAGGGCCGAGAAGCGCGTGTTGCGCAGCTGCTCGGTCACGCCGCGGGCGGTGATGGCGATGGTGGCGCCGGGGCGGATGATGGTCTCCCAGGTGATGTCGTAAACGCTATCGTACAGCTCGTCGGCATCCTGCGCCTCAAAGCGCCCGAGCACCACGAACACACGGCTCGCCAGGCGCGACCACAGACAGGCGCGGTAGCCTTCTTCGAGCTCGCCCTCAAATGTAGCGCGGCCCTTCAGCCGACGAACCTGCGAAAGCCCGAGGCGTTTAAGCTCATCGGCGAGTGCGGACTCAAAGCCCTCGGGGCAGCTTGCGTAAAATTCCATGGGTGACCTCTCTGGTTGCGTCGCTCCATTATATGATGGAAACTTCGTTTACTCTCCCCCCCGAAAGGAACCCATATGATTGATGCGTGCCCCGATTCCGCCGTGCTCTTTTTTGACGTGGACGGCACGCTGACGTCGTTCGATCCCGACAACATGACCGACAAGGACTTTTCGGCGGTTCGCCCCTCGCAGGCGGTCGTTGAGGCGTTTCATCGTCTGCGCGACGCGGGACACAAGGCGTTTATCTGCACGGGTCGCCCCCTGTGGCTCATCGCCGATAGCTTGCGTGCGCTCGACCCCGCGGGCGTCGTTGCCATGGCGGGGTCGACGCTCGAGGTCGAGGGCCGCGTGGTGCATGAGGACTGCTTTGACGAAGACATTGTTGAGGAGCTTGCACGCCGTATGGCCGCGGCAGGGATTGAAGCCTTTTTCGAGACCAACGTGGCTACTTTTGCCCTGGAACCCGCGGGTGTTGAGCAGTCGTCTCTGATTGGCACTTCTGTGGTGCACAGCACCGAGGAAATGCGCGTCGACGGCCGTCTGCGCGTGGGCAAGGTAGGCATCGTCGCGAGCGACCTGGCTCGCGTAGCCAACGATGATGGCTTTATCGATCGCGAGTTTGAGCTGTGCAACACCGGTGGTCAGAATCGCGAGCTGAGCCCCAAGGGCATCGACAAGGGCGTGGGCGTGGCGCGAGCGCTGGAATACCTGGGTCGCACCGGCAACGCACGCACCTTTGGCTTCGGCGATTCGGGTAACGACCTGGGCATGCTCGCTGCGGTCGAGACGGCTGTCGCCATGGGCAACGCCATGCCTGAGGTCAAGGCGGTCGCCGACTACGTGACCGACGATGTCGCACACGACGGCACCGTCACAGCGATGCAGCATTTCGGCCTCATCTAATGAATCCCGCGTTCTGACGTTTGCTCAAACTGCGACTCTTTGCTTTTGCATGCTCAATCGATTTATCAATCCAAACACTGAGGTGTTTATACCGTTCGCCGAGAAGATAAAAAACCGCAGTTCACGCCTTGATAAACGTAGGTAAAGTGTTTAGCAGTTTATCGGCCGTATGCTAACGAAAGGAATCAGGCAGATGGCAATCAAGGTGTTCGCTGACGGTGCAAACCTCGAAGGCATGCTCGACATGTACGAGAACGGCAACGTTCAGGGTTTCACGACCAACCCGTCCCTTATGAAGAAGGGCGGCGTGATGGATTACCGCGCGTTTGCCAAAGAGGTCCTGGCTCACATCACCGATGTGTCCGTCTCGTTTGAGGTCTTTGCCGACGACGTCGAGACCATGGAGGTCGAGGCCCGCGAGATCGCTACCTGGGCCGAGAACGTCTACGTCAAAATTCCGTGCGTGACCACCAAGGGCGAGTCCACCGCCGAGCTGGTGCGCAAGCTTTCGGCCGACGGCATCAAGGTCAACGTTACCACCATCTTTACGCCTACGCAGGTTGATGAGATGGTCGAGGCCGTCGACGCCGAGACGCCGTCCATCATCTCGCTCTTTGCCGGCCGCATCGCCGATACCGGCGTCGACCCCATTCCGTTTATGACGGAGTCGGTCAAGAAGGCCGCCGCAAAGCCCAACTGCGAGGTCCTGTGGGCGTCCACGCGCGAGCTCATCAACATTTACCAGGCCGAGGCCTGCGGTTGCCAGATCATTACGGTGCCCAACAGCATCCTGGCCAAGCGGAAGAACATCGGTCGCGACCCGTACGAGGTCTCGCTCGACACCGTCCGCGGCTTTGCCAAGGATATCGCCGCTTTGGGCTTCCATATTCTGCCGTAACGCGAACACTGGCTACGCCGCGGGCTGCTCGCCCCGGCCTTTCCTTTCCCTATCGCTCACGCGCTCCGCGAGGGTCGCGCTAGGCAAAGGAAAGGCCGGGGCTGCTGGCACGAGCTTGCCAGCAAGTTGGCGCTTGGCTTCTATATCCTGCCGTGGGCAAAGGTACCCCCGCCTGCGCCGTGCAAAATTGAGAGTATTCAGCAAGGTAAAGGTCTTTATCAGTTAACCGAAGCATGGAACGGCCCCCGTTTTGGCTCTGACGACGCTAAAACGGGGGCTGTTTTTGCTTTTTCGCCTCTGAGGGGCATCCGGAACGGCGGAATTTGCAGAATACTCGCGATTTTACACGTCGCTGCAGGGGGTACCCCTGCTTTGGCGGTTTACTTCCCCTGCACCATGGTGAGGGAGATCTTCTTGCGGTCGCGATCGACCTTTTCAACCCACACCTTGACCGTGTCACCGACGCGCACCACGTCGCTCGGGTGCTTGACAAAGCGGTTGGCCAGTTTGGAGATGTGCACGAGGCCGTCCTGGTGCACGCCCACGTCGACGAAGGCACCAAAGTCGACGACGTTGCGCACCGTGCCCTTGAGCTCCATGCCGGGCTCCAGGTCGTCGATGGAAAGCGCTGAGCGGCTAAAGACCACCTCGGGCGCGTCGTCGCGCGGGTCGCGACCGGGCTTCTTGAGCTCGTTGACAATGTCGATGAGCGTGAGGGTGCCGCAGTCCAGGTCGCTTGCCAGCGCCGAGATGCTGCCTAGGCGGCGCTCGATGTCGGGCACGCCGCCGCGGCTGAGCTCGCTTGATTTAACGCCGGCGCGCTCCAGGACGGCCGCGGCCACCTCGTAGCTCTCGGGGTGGACGCTTGTCGCGTCGAGCGGGTTCTTGCCGCCGCTGATGCGCAGGAAACCCGCGGCGTTGAGGTATGCCTTGGGTCCCAGCTTGGGGACCTTCTTGAGCTGGCGGCGATCGGTAAAGGCGCCGTTTTCCTCGCGGTAGGCCACGATGTTTTTGGCCACGCTCGGCGTGATGCCCGATACATATCCCAGCAGGCTCGCGCTTGCGGTGTTGACGTCGACGCCCACGCGGTTGACGACGTCCTCCACCACATGGCCCAACGTGCGCGAAAGCTCGGCCTGGTCAAGGTCGTGCTGGTACTGGCCAACGCCGATGGACTGGGGCGGGATCTTGACGAGCTCTGCCAGCGGGTCTTGCAGGCGGCGGCCCAGGCTCATGGCGCCACGCACGGTGACGTCCAAGTCGGGATACTCCTGGCTGGCGAGTTCGGAAGCCGAGTACACCGACGCGCCGGTTTCGTTAACGATGGTGTAGCGAAGGCTGGGCGCCTGCTCGGCAATGAACTCCGAGACGACTTCCTCGGTCTCGCGGCTGGCGGTGCCGTTGCCGATGACGATGGTGTTGACGCCGTCCTTCTTGACGAGGCGGGCGAGCTCGCGCTTGGTGCCGGCGACGTCGTGGCGCGGCTTGGTGGGATAGACCACGCCGTGGTCGAGCAGCTTGCCGGTCTCGTCCATGACGGCGACCTTGCAGCCGGTGCGGTAGCCCGGATCGAGCGCGAGCACGCGGGCGCCGCGCACGGGGCGCGCCGAGAGCAAGCCCTCGAGATTCTTGGCAAAGACGTTGATGGCCTCGGTCTGGGCGCGAACGGTGAGCTTGGCGCGGGCCTCGCGCTCCAGCGAGGGGGCCATGAGGCGCTTGTAACCGTCGGCGATGGCGGCGTCAAAGACGGGCGCGAAGACGCCCTGGCGTCGGGGCCAACGGCTGCCGAGGCATGCCGTGGCGGCAGCGCCGTCGACGTTCACGCGCACGCGGAGCTTGCCCTCGCGCTCACCGCGGTCGATAGCCAACACACGGTGGTTGGGTATACGGCGCAGCGGCTCGTCAAAGTTGTAGTAGGGCTCGTAGGGAGTCTTCTCCGTGGGATCGGTAGCCTCGACAATGATATCGGCGGTGTTTTGCGTAAAGGCGCGCAGGTCGGCGACGTTCTCGGGGTCTTCGGCCACCGTCTCGGCAACGATGTCGGCGGCGCCGGCGAGCGCCTTCTCGGGTGTGTCGAAGCCGGCCTCCTCGTTGACGTATGCCGCGGCGGTGTCGAGCGCGCTGCCCTTGGCCGAGGCCTGCATGATGATCATGTTGGCAAGCGGCTCCAGGCCTGCCTCGCGGGCCTTCTGTGCGCGGGTCATGCGCTTTTTGCGGTAGGGCTTGTAGAGGTCCTCAACACGTTGGATCTGCGTGGCTTCGCGAATCTGCTGCTCAAGCTCTGGCGTAAGTTTGCCCTGGGCGTCGATGAGCAGAATGACGTCCTCTTTGCGCTGCTCAAGATTGCGCAGATAAGACAGGCGCTCGTCGAGTGCGCGCAGGGCGACGTCGTCCATGCCGCCCGTTGCTTCCTTGCGGTAGCGCGAGATAAAGGGGATGGTGTTGCCCTCGTCGATGAGCTTGACGGCCGCCTCGATGTTGGCGGCCTTAAGGTTGAGCTCGCGGGCAAGCTGGGCGATAAGATCCATGGGACTCCTTGCGTTTAAGGTGCGTTTGCAGCACAGGGCTACCAAGGATACCACCCGTCCCAAAAGACTGTTTTGGAGCCGCGCCACGAAAACGACCCGTCTACTACGTTTGAACCGCATGGGTCGACCGTACCTGGGTTTTCCGAAAATCGACAAGCCGGTTACCTGCGGTTTTTATTTCGCGAAATTCGGCATGGTTGAGGGTGGTCGGTTAAACGTAGTAGATAGGCCCATTTCGTGGCGAACGAACCAAGCTGAGGCACAAAATAGCCCCCGTCCCAGAAAAATCATAACCAATGTAGTCAAAAAGCCCCACGGGCAGGAGGCTGCTCGTGGGGCAAAGAAGAGGGGCTTGTTGGCGGCGGGCCAAGGCGCTCGGCGGGGACTTTGCTGCGGCCCGCTCTTAAGGCATTACAGCTCGACGAGCTGGCCGGTCTCGGCGGCCTCCTTGATGGCGTTAAGCAGCGTGAGCGTCTTGACGTTATCGGCGGGGGTCACGACGGGTTCGACCTCGCGGCGGACAACCTTCACAAAGTGCTTGAGCTGCATCTTGTGCGGCAGCGCCGGGTCCACGGCCGGAATCTCCATCTGCAGCGGCTTGTGCCAGTTAGAGGCGCCGTCGTAGGAGAACTGGTGCAGGCGGGGCAGCGAAAGGGCGCCCTTAGTGCCGCCGATAAAGTAGGCGTCGGCGTCGAAGGGGCGGTACTGCGGATCCTCGCGAGCGGTGGCCTCCCAGTTCCAGGGGCTGGCGGTGGCGTCGGAGATGGTCATGCTTGCGAGCGCGCCATCGGCAAAACGGACGTTGACCACGGCGGAGTCCTCGGTCTCAAAACCGCGGGCGGCGCTGGACTGCATGCCCTGGACGGCAACGGGCTCGCCCAACAGATAGCGGAGCAGGTCGACGTCGTGAACCAGGTTGACCAGGATCGGGCCGGCACCCTTCTTGCGGCGCCACTCGACATCGAAATACTCGTCATTCTTATAGATCATGTAGTGGAAGCTCGACACGGTGAGCTTGCCCAGCTCGCCAGACTCGATGATCTCCTTGGCCTTGTTGACGAAGGGGTTGTGGCGACGGTGCTGACCCACGAGCACGGGCACGCCGGCGGTTTCGGCCTCGGCGGCGAAGGCCTGGGCATCCTCCAGGTCGTTGGAGATCGGCTTTTCGACCAGCGGCACGATGTTGCGCTTCACAGCCTCGCGGGCAACGCCCAGGTGCAGGTCGTTGGGCGTGGCGATGATGACGGCCTCGGGCTTGACCTCGTCCATCATCTGAGCGGGATCGGTGTAAAACGGCACGCCGGCGGCCTCGGCCGTGGCGCGGGCGCCCTCAAAGGCGTCGGCGATGGCGATGAGCTCGGCCTCGGGCTCCTCGGTGACAAAGCGGATGTGGTTGCGGCCCATGGCGCCGGCGCCGATAACGGCAATGCGGACGGGGTTGAGCTCAGACATTTCGACTCCTTAATACTGGTGACCGGTGGGATGCGACAAAGGGGCTGTCCCTTCGTCGCATCGGTAAAACTAGGCGGACTTCTTCTTGCTGTCGGAGACCATCATGTAGACGGTGAGCACGACGGCGATGGCGGCGATCACAATGGCGCCGTAGAAGGACTGCTGGTAGGCGGCGCTGCCGGCCTCGGCGTGATACAGCACGGCGGTGATGGGCTGGCTGATCCAGGTGGAAGCGGCGTAGCCCAAAAACATGATGCCGTAGTTGACGCCGATGTTGCTGGTGCCAAAGGCGCCACCGGTGAGCGGCGGGTAGATGACGAGCAGAGCGCCAAAGCTAAAGCCGAGCAGGGCGAGCGCCACAAAGAACATGCTCTGCGTAAAGCTCATCGACATGATGACGAGCGCGATGATGGTCACGACAAGGCTGATGAGCAGCGACTTATAGGCGCCGAGCTTGTCGATGATCTGGCCAAAGGACAGACGGCCAACCAGGTTGGCGCAGGTGTTGACGGAGACGACCACACCGCCGAGGGCGACGGCCGCGGCGCTCGTGGGGTCGGCGAAGAGCTGGACGGCGGCGATGGAGGCAACCTTGCCGACGAGCAGGGTGCCGGCGGTGGCGGCAAAGGCGAAGGTGACGATGAGGACCCAGAAGCGCGGGGTCTTGACCATCTCGCCCGGGGTGAGGTCGCCGAAGGTGCCGGCATGTGCGCCACCCTTGGGGGCCTCGAAGCCCTCGGGCAGCCAACCGGCCTCGGGGGCCTTCAGGAACAGGGCGGAGGCGGCGATCATCACAAAGAAGATGACGCCGAGCGCCTTAAGGGCGCCAAAGATGCCCAGGCTCGGGATGAGCAGCGAGGCGAGCACCGGGGACAGCACGGCGGGACCGGCGGTCGAAGCGGCCAGGGTGATGCCGGAGGCGAGGCCCTTCTTGTCGATGAACCACTTCTGACCCGTGGTGAGCGCCGGGTTGTACCCCAGGCCGTTGCCGACGGCGGCGACGAGCGAGAACCACAGGTAGAACTGCCACGGCTCGGTGACGGTGCCGGACATGAACCAGCCCAGGCCGTAGCACACGGCGGCGGCGATCACGACGTTGCGCGGGCCGATCTTGTCGGAGATGCGGCCGGCGAAGATGCCCGTCACGGCCATGATGGTCTGAAAGACCGGGAAGGCCCAGGTAAGAGCGCTGGACCACTCGGGGTAGACGGCGAGCAGGTTCTTGCTCACGACGGAATACAGCGCGATGGAGCTGATGAAGAACATGGTGACGCACGCGGCGGAAAGCACGACGGCGCGACCCTTGTTGGAGTTGGTGGAAGCCATTGGACTCTTTCTGATCGATACGGGGGAGGAGCGGGCGTGTCCGCGGGACCTCCCTGTCAGGTTGGTTTACTGGTCAGTCGGCTTGGCGACGCCGGACTCATCGGACCAGAGCTCGACACCCTTGTTCTTAAGGTAGTTGTCGGCATAGGCGCGACGGCCGCCGGGCTTGGCGGTGAGGTCGCCCATCATGTTGGAGAAGCCGCCGTCGACCTTGATGGCGTCGCCGGTGGTGAAGTCCGAGCGCGTGGACGCCAGGAACATGACGGCGTTGGCGATATCGCTGACCTCGCCGATGCGGCGCGTGGCGATCAGACGGCTGCGGCTCTTTTCGACCTCGGGGTCGGCGTAGAAGTTGGCCGACATCGGGGTCTTAACGAAGCAGGGCTCGACGCAGTTGGAGCGCACGCCGTAGGGGCCCCATTCGGCGGCGAGCATCTTGGACATCATGTTCACGCCGGCCTTGGTGGAGCTGTACACGCCCGAGAACGTCTCGGGGGAGTGGCTGGCGACGGTCGAGATGTGCACCAGGCGACCCTGGCCGGCCTTGATCATCTCGCGACCAAAGCGCTGCGAGGTGATGAAGTAACCGGTGAGGTTGACGTTGAGCACCTGCTCCCAGTCGCTCAGCGGCAGGTCCTCCATGGCGGCGAAGCGCAGGATGCCGGCGGTGTTGACAAGGACGTCGACGCGGCCGAAGTCGGCGATGGTGGCATCGACGGCGGCCTGAACCTCGGCCTCGTCGGTGGCGTTCATCTTGTAGCCCTCGGCGTGGATGCCAAACTCGGCAGCGAGGTCGGCGGCAGCGGCCTTGACCCTCTCCTCGTCCAGGTCGAGCAGGACGACGTTGGCGCCGTTGCGGGCGAACTCGCGGCAAATCTCGACGCCCATACCGCCGAGTGCGCCGGTCACGGCGCAGACATCGCCCTCGAGCTTAAGCCAGTTGCTCATAGGAACTTCCCTTCTTGTGCCTCCCGGTGGGCCGTTCCCATTAATCGACCCACGTGGTTTTCGCAGGTTATCGTATGCTTTGCATTTGCGCAGGTGAATTGCATATTTGTTAGAATGGCGTTAACCGCAGGTTTACACCGTGCGATGCAGTTTATGCTCAACTGAGCGCGTGACCTGCGAAAACAACCCCCTGTGGCACCATGTGGCCACGGGCGCGAAAACGGGAGATTGACGTGTACGATCGACGACTTGAGGCCATATCGGCCGCCGCGGAGCTGGGAAGCTTCTCTCGTGCGGCGGCAAAATTGCGCGTGTCGACTCCGGCGCTCGTCAAGCAGGTGTCGGGCTTCGAGGCCGAGTTCGGTATCACGCTGTTTGAACGCTCGCACTCGGGCGTCAAGGTGACGCCGGCGGGTGCTCTGCTGGTGGACGATGCGCGCTCGATCATGCGGCAGTCCGAGGACGCGCTGCGCCGTGCCCGACGCGCAGCGGGCGATGGCGGGGCCGTGCGCCTGGGCGTGTCGATGATGTGCCCGGGGCGCCAAACGCTGTCGATGTGGTCGGGCATCCACGATCTGGAACCATCGCTGCGATTTGAGATCGTGCCGGTAAGCGACCTCTATGACGAGCGCGAGACCGTCATGCGCAGCTTGGGCCGCGAGGTCGATGTGGTGCAGTCGAGTTTTTCTACCCCACGCTGGGGCGACGCCTGCCAAAAGCTCCGCATTGTTAACGTGCCGTTTTATATCGACCTGCCGCGCACGAGCCCGTTGGCGCGCAAGAATCGCATCACGGTTGCCGACCTGGAGGGCATGCGTCTGCGCGTACTGCGCCACGGCAACGACGCCATGGACAGCCTACGCATCGACCTTTTGGCCGATGGCGGCGTGGACGTGATCGATGTGGACAACTTCGACTTTGCGCTCTTTAACGAGGCGGAGGAAAAGGGCGACGCGGTGCTCACCTGCGGTGCATGGTCGGGCGTGCACCCTGCCTTTGTGGGCGTGCCGTTCCTGTGCGGCCGTGAGGTGCCGGTCTTTTTGCACTATCCGCTCGAGCCACCCTCCAAGTCCAAAAATTCGTCAACGCCATGGCACAACTTCTCAAGTAGCCAAAAGAGCCCCGTCCCAAATTAGCTACTTTGTGGTTTGTGGGGGATAAAGATTGCCGGTCGTTTTGTCCTACTGGGGCATGTCGATGGCGCGAGTGGTTCGATTTTGAGCCTGAGTGGCAACCCGAGGCGAAATTTCGGGTCACCCGAATTGCTACAATTTTAAGTATATTGCGATGTCCTGCCTTGCGTTTCTGCGCGGGGGGGGGGCGTATATTTGCATCGATGGGGACGACGACACATATATAATGAGCCGCTGCTTGCCGTCCTCATGGATTTGGGGAGGGCCTTCATGAATCGCGCGTGTGCGAGAGCTCGAGAAATGCTAAAGCCTTTTGGCAAGAAAACCAATACCGCAAAGCGTGTCCTGAGGGTTTTGGCCGTCCCGCTGGCGGCATGTGCGCTCATGTTCGGTGCGACGAGCGCGTCGGCCGACCAGACAGTTCCCTTGAGCAACCACACCGTGCAGACGGTGAATCCCACCGGCACCACGGTCAATCTGTTCGACTACTGGGTCGTGGATGGCGATAACGACAGCTCGAAGAACATAAACAACAATAATGGCAATGACAACACCGGCATCAATAAAGACCATCAGCTCAAGTTCAATGGTGGTGGCGGCACGGGCATTAACAAGTGGACGGGCAGAAGCGTCATTGATGGCTTTGGACGCCTTTCTTTTGTAAAGAACACGCTGGTAAATGGCTATCCGGCGATCAACGCCGGCACTTATACCTCATACGGCACGAAAGGCGATTGCACCGATGAATCGCTGGCCTATCTCTTTAATAACGACAGCCAAGCAAACGGCAGGCAAAAGGGTAAGGCTGTCTACAACGACGTGAAAGGCCTCTTCCAGCTCCAGAAGGGCTATTACGTTTACGACTCGTATGGTTCTCGCGGCAACTATGCTGTGTATAACTACACGACTAACTCCTTTGACGTCTACAATAAGGCTGGTGTATATAAGGGCGGCGTATCAGATGCAAATCTGGGCCAGTTCTTCCCCTTCGACTCGGCTGACAAGGTTTTTGATGAGAAGGGCAACAGCCTCTCCCCTAAGCAGATCATTGATGGAAGCACGAGCCTCAACCATCACTTTGGCATGTCCATGACTACGGAGTTCGTCCAGCCGACGAACGGCAAGACCACCGATGGCAACGACATGATCTTTGAGTTCTCGGGTGACGACGACGTCTGGGTCTATATCGACGGCGTGCTCGTGGGCGATCTTGGTGGCATCCACGAGAAGGCGACGCTCAAGATCAACTTCGCCACCGGTGCCGTACATGTCGGTCATGTTGACAATGCAAATGATCCCGAAAAGACAATTCAAGACACCACCATTAAGGCGATGTTCCAAGCTGCCGGCGCAGATACTTCAAACAGAAGATTCTCCGGCAACACCTTCCTCAACAGCTCCAAGCACACGCTGAGCTTCTTCTATCTGGAGCGCGGCGCGGGCGCATCGAATATGTCGCTTAAGTTCAATCTCACCACGCTGCCGTCGTCCGAGGTCGAGAAGGTCGATCAGAACGGCGAGGCAGTCCAGGACGCCAAGTTTGCGCTGTATCAGTCGGATGCCAGCTGGAAGACGCAGGGCGATCCCATCGCTCAAGGTACGACGGACGATAAGGGTCGGCTAGTGCTTCTGAAGTCGGACGACGGCTCCGTCCTTTCATTTGATAACCAGCATGCTGATGGACATAACTACTTTGTACTCAAAGAGACAGACCTGCCCGCGGGATATCGCTCGAGTCTGACCTCATCGACTACCGCAATGTCAGGTGAGCTGCATCTGCAGTACAAAGAGGCTGCGGCGAGCGGTTCGGGCGGCGTGGTGGTCGCGCCGCAAACGACGGTCACCATGGCCGATGGCGTAACGCAATGGACGGGCAGCCGCATGTGGCTCAACGGTGGTTATCTGGCTGCCAAGGAGACCATTTCCCTTAGCAAAGAAACAAAAGACAATAAGGACAAACCCATTAGCTCGGGTACGACATTTGCTGTCGTGCTCAAGCGCACCGATAAAAGCAAGGCGGACACGGACGAAAATGCATGGACGGCAGTCACGGGCAATCCGCTCGATGGCTACATGCTGTGCTCCGCACATGGCATCCCTGGCGCCGTCGAGGCTGCCAAATCGGCGGACACGAGCGTCTTTGGCGTCAACACCAAGGGCGACTACGAGGTAACGGTTAGGTCGCTGCCTGGCGATATCGAGACGTACGCCGCCATGCTGCAAGATGAAGACAAGCCGAAGGCGGAATATACCGTGGCGGTGTATCACACCACGGCATCGTCTCTGGCGGGGGCAACCATCGGCAACACCTCTATGGTCAAATATCAAACGATAAACAGGCAGTTCTCTACGGTGATCCACCTCACCAACGTTCAGAACCGTCTGTTTGTGCAGAAGGTCGACGACCTGGGCAAGCCCGTGAACGGCGCAACGTTTGAGCTGTACCAGGCCAAGGACGTTACCGGCGATAGTCCTAGAACGTATGCCATTAAATCGGGCGCCGAGCCGTATGACACCGTGCAGGCAAACGGCATGACCTATCCGTATGACATTAAGGGTGCTGCATGCTTCCCGCTCGATTCGGCGAAGCATGCGCCCCTTATCAAGGGTACGTACTACCTGCGTGAGTCTGTAAGTCCAGATGGCCATGAGATCAACAACACCATCACCAAGGTAATCGTGGACGACTCGGGCGTATATGTGGACGCCGGCGAAGAGAACGATGGCGTGCTCAGCATGAGCGGCCCGGGTTCGCTGATCGCCTCCCTGGCGCAGTTTGGCTCCCCCGACTCGATTGACAATACGCTTACGCACATCAAGGGCAAGCTGCAGAGTGCGGCCGTTGACGCCAACGGAAACCTGACATGGGGCCAGACGTGCACAGCCCAAGGCGTGACGCCTTCTCTTGCGGGCAACTTGATGCATATGCGCTATGACAAGACGGCGCAGGGCACCAAGACCATTCTGCGCTATGTCGAGGATGGTGGCGATCGCGACGGTCAGCTGGCGACGATCTTTGCCGATACGGGCGTAAACCGCATGGCTCTTTATCAAGAAGACGATTCAGCATATATAGACGATGCCTCCAAGACTCGTACTAATCTGGGCACGCTTCAGCTCAACCATCTCTTTACCACGGCAACGGCCGTGCAGTATACCGATCGTCGCGTGGCACGCCTGCAAGTGACTAAGACCGTGACGGCGGATGCTGGTCTTACTGCGCCCACCAAGGATGCGGACGACAACGATCTGACCTTTACGTTTAAGTTCACCCTGCCGGAGTCCCAGGAGGGCTACGAGGCGCATGTGTTCGATGCGAGCGGCAACGCTGTGGGCAATTCCTTTAGGCTCAAGAACGGCGACACCCATTCCATCAAGGCCGGCGAGACCATTCGCGTATACGACCTCAAGAAGGGTGACAACTACAGTGTGAGCGAGCTCACCACCAAGGGCGAGGTGTCCAGTGGCAATGTGCTGGCGAGCATCGTCAACGCCGTAACCGGCTCTGCCGACGAGTCGGTGCTTCCGGCTGGCTTTAGCCTCGTGAGACGCATGGTCGGCGGCGAGAAGCAGTCGGGAACCGGCAACACCATAACGGGTTCAATCGCTGCGCTCGTGGACGGAAAGATTCCCGCGAGCAACACGCTCGAGTTCATCAACAAATACAGTGTCAGCCCCGTAAAGAATGGCCTAAGCGCCAAGAAGGTGCTCGAGGGCCGCAATTGGGCCGATGGCGATACCTTTACCGTGCAGCTTACAGCCGACGACGGCGTCCCCATGCCCAGCGGCGCCAAGAGCAAGGTGGCTACGGTTGAGCTCACCAACGACCAGCCGGCGACGTTTGGCGATATTACCTATACCAAGCCGGGTACCTACGCCTATACCATCTCGGAGGATATTCCCGGCTCCAATGCCAAGGCGGATGGAATAAGCTACTCCGCTGCTGTCTATACCGCGACGGTCAAGGTGGATGATAACCACGCCGGTGCACTGGTCGTTAAGAGCGTAAAGGTGAAGCAGGTGCGTGACGACGCGGGCAAACCGGCTACCGCAGAGGTTGCCGATAAGATCGCAACCTTCACCAACCGTTACGATACGCACGAACATAGCATCATCATCCATGCCCAAAAGAACCTGACCGACAACGCCGGGAGTTTCCCGCTTTCCCAGAACGCCTTTAGCTTTAAACTCGAGCGTGTGGGCGGCTATGCGGACGACAATGCAGCGTTCGATCCCGATAAGGTCGACACGAGCATCAAGGCTCCCATGCCCCAGGGCGCCGAGGGCAACATCGCAACCGTGGGCAACAACGCCGACGGCACGGTGACGTGGCCAGAAATCTCCTATACCGCCAAGGCGGATGCGGGACGCGCCTACGTTTACAAGTTCGCCGAGAATCGCGGCAGCGTTACGGGCATGACCTACGATGGATCGGTCTATTACGCCGTGGTGCGCAACGACAAGAAGGGTGCCGGCATCCAGACCTCGGTCGAGTACTACAAGGCCGCAGAAAACAACTCGGTAAAGCAGCTGGACGAGAATGTCACGCCCTCCTTTACCAATATATATAGCGTGGAGCCCACGAGCGTGACCCTGCAGGGCCAAAAGACCGTGAGCGGTCGTGACTGGAATCAGGGCGAGAGCTATGCCTTTAACCTTGCTGCCGCTACGGACGATGCCGGTGCGACCGGTTTGGGCAAGACCACAAAGCAGG
>CAJMRZ010000021.1 GCA_905215945.1 uncultured bacterium
GCGGATGGAGCTCATCGGAGAAGCACCTGTTCCCCCTTCGGCTCCCGATATGACGATGCGGTCGGCTTTAGCTTTTGCTACGCCTGCTGCAATTGTCCCGACACCGCTTTCCGATACCAGCTTCACGCTTATTTCGGCACTCGGGTTGACATTTTTCAGGTCGAAGATCAGTTGTGCTAGGTCTTCGATCGAGTAAATGTCATGGTGGGGAGGAGGAGAGATCAGCGAGATACCTGGAATGGAGTGGCGTGTTTTGGCAATCACGTCGTTAACCTTGAATCCCGGCAGCTGTCCACCTTCACCTGGTTTTGCGCCTTGGGCGACTTTGATCTGTATCTCTTCTGCATTCACTAAATATTCAGCGGTTACGCCGAAACGTCCGGAGGCCACTTGTTTGATGGCGGAACGGAGGGAGAGACCGTCTTCGCGGGGAGTGAAACGGGCGGAGTCTTCGCCTCCTTCCCCTGTGTTGCTGCGTCCATGTATCTTGTTCATTGCTACTGCCATCGTCTCGTGCGCCTCTTTGCTGATGGAGCCGTACGACATGGCGCCGGTGTTAAAGCGGCGGACGATGTTGAGCGCGGGCTCCACCTCGTCGAGTGAAACCGGCGTGCGACCGTTGGCATTAAAGTCGAGCAAGTCGCGCAGGCGCACGGCACGGCCGGTGCGGTGCAGGCGAGCGCTGTACTCCTTAAAGGTGTCGTAGCTGTCCTCACGGCAGGCGGTCTGCAGCAAGTAGACAGTCTGCGGATCGATGAGGTGATCCTCGCCGCCGAGCGGGCGCCACTTGGTCAGGCCCAACGTGGGCAGCTGATCGGGAGCCGGGCTCTTAAGGATAGCGAGAGCGGCGTCATAGCGCTCATTTTGCTCGCGTTCGACCTCCTCGACACCCATACCGCCCACACGGCTCACCGTGCCGGCGAAGTACGCGTTGACGAACTCCGGCGTAAAGCCAACGGCCTCGAAGATCTGCGCGGAGTGGTAGCTCTGCACCGTGGAGATGCCCATCTTGGACATGATGGAGACGATGCCCGCCGTCGCGGCCTTGTTGTAATTGGCGATGCCCTGCTCGGCCGTCACGTCCAGGTCGCCGCGTGCCGCCAGATTGCGGATGCACGCATGCGCGTTGTACGGATAGATGCCGCTCGCGGAGTAGCCCACTAGCGCCGCAAAGTCGTGCGGGGACACGGCGTCACCGCACTCCACCACGATGTCGGCAAAGGTACGCACGCCGGCGCGGATCAGGTGATTGTGCACGCAGCCCACGGCGAGCAGCGACGGCACGGGCACCTCGCCCGCAGCGGCATGATCGCTCAGCACCACGATGTTCACGCCGTCGCGGACCGCAGCCTCAACGTCCTCGGCAAGCTGCTTGAGCGCAGCCTGCAGTGCGCCCTCGCCGGCATCGCGGCGGTAGACGGCACGGAAGCGACGGGTCTTAAAGCCCACGCGGTCGATAGCGCAGATACGCTCGAACTCCTCCTCGTTGAGCAACGGGCGCTCCAGGCGCACCAGCTGGCAGGCCGTACGGGAGTCCTCGAGCAGGTTGCCGTGGTTGCCCAGGTAGAGCGTGGTCGAGGTGACCATGTGCTCGCGCAGGGCATCGATCGGCGGATTCGTGACCTGGGCGAACAGCTGATAGAAGTAGTCAAAGAACGAGCGCGTCTTCTTGGACAGGCAGGCCAGCGGCGCATCGATGCCCATCGAGGCAAGCGGTGCCTTGCCCTGCTGGGCCATGGGACGCACGACCTCGTCGACGTCATCCCAGTGGTAGCCGAGCTTGGCCATACGCACGGCGGCGGGCACCTCGGCGTCCTCGGCGGGCGTTGCTGCAACGGGCTCATCGAGCGCGTCGACGGTCAGCGTCTCCTCGGCAATCCAGTCGCGGTAGGGTTTTTCCTTGGCATAGCGAGCGCGCAGCTCATCGTTGTAGATCACGCGGCCGCGGGCAAAATCGACCTCGAGCATCTGGCCCGGTCCCAGGCAGCCGCTCGTCAGGATGTTCTCGGGGCTCACCTCGATGGTGCCCACCTCGCTTGCCAGCATAAAGCGACCGTCGCGCGTCACATAGTAGCGGGCGGGACGCAGGCCGTTACGGTCGAGGGCGGCACCCAGCGTGCGACCGTCGGTAAAGGCGATGGCGGCCGGGCCGTCCCACGGCTCCATGAGCATGGACTGGTAGGCATCGTAGGCGCGGCGTTCCTCACTCAGACTGTCGTTGTGGTCCCACGGCTCGGGCAGCAGCATGGACGCGGCACGCGTGAGCGGGCGACCGTTCATGACCAGGAACTCGAGCACGTTATCCAGAATCGCGGAGTCGGAACCCTCGCGGTTGATGATGGGCATCACGCGCTCAAGATCGTGCTGCAGCACGGGGCTGTACAGGTTGGGCTCGCGGGCGCGGATCCAGTTGACGTTGCCCTTGAGGGTGTTGATCTCGCCGTTGTGGATGATAAAGCGGTTGGGGTGCGCGCGCTCCCAGCTGGGCGTGGTGTTGGTGGAGTAGCGCGAGTGGACAAGCGCTACGGCCGTCTTGACGGCGGCGTCGTTGAGGTCGATGAAGAAGCGGCGCATCTGCGTGGCGACCAGCATGCCCTTGTACACGATGGTGCGCGAGCTCATGGAGCACACATAGAAGATCTTGTCGCGCAGGGCAAACTCGGCGTCGGCCTTCTTTTCGATGGTGCGGCGGCACACGTACAGGCGACGCTCAAAGGCGTCGCCCGCCGGCGTGTCGTCGGGACGGCCCAGAAAGGCCTGCAGGATGGTAGGCATACAGGCGCGGGCCGTCTCGCCCAGGTCGTGCGGATCGACCGGCACCTCGCGCCAAAAGAGCAGCGGCACGCCGGCCTCGGCACAGCCCTCCTCAAACACGCGGCGGGCATCCTCTACGCCCTTGTCGTCCTGCGGGAAGAACAGCATGGCCACGCCATAGTCGCCCTCTGCCGGCAGAATCTGGCCGCACTTTTGGGCCTCTTTACGGAAAAAGTGATGCGGAACCTGGAACAGGATGCCAGCGCCGTCGCCGGTGTTCTTCTCGAGTCCCGTGCCGCCGCGGTGCTCCAAGTTGACCAGAATGGACAGTGCATCGTCCAGAATCTGGTGATGGCGCTCACCGTTGATATCGGCAAGCGCGC
Organism: uncultured bacterium; assembly: GCA_905215945.1. Lineage (GTDB taxonomy): Bacteria > Actinomycetota > Coriobacteriia > Coriobacteriales > Coriobacteriaceae > Collinsella. Next base: position 3,138 of record CAJMRZ010000021.1, read on the forward strand.
CGATGCCACATGCATCGTGGTCGAATTCGGGGCGATAAAGGCCCTGCTGCTGAGCGGAATCTGCCTGCATCGCGATCCTCCCCTAGATATTTAGACAGTCAGTTGAATAGGCATACTAGGAGCATCGCCGGCCCGTTGTGTTTCCCGCCCGTTTCGAAACAATCGCGTAACGCGCGACCTGCGAGTGGGTGCCGCCGAGCTCAAGGGCGACAGCAAGGACCCCAGGTTCGGCCCGTAAACTCACCGCTTCAAACATCTCAATCCGTAACAGGAAGACCCAATTTCGACGACTAACTGTTACAGATTGAGATGTTTTCGAGAGACGGTTCCGAATGTCTCAATCTGTAACACGAAGGACCGGTTTTGGCGGTCAGCTGTTACAGATCGAGATATTCCATAGGACCATTTCTTCCTGTCTCGATCTGTAACACCTAGGCTCAATTTCCATCCCTAGTTGTTACAGATCAAGACATTTCGGCAATCCCCTTTCACTATCCTATCCAAATACAACAATTTTGTTAGTCTTGGTTAACCTTTGAGCCTAAAACGGGTATCCTTTGCGGCGTCAAACAAACGGCACGCGCGCCGTGCCACATTAAGGAGGCCCCTATGGCACACCAGACAGACCGGCAGACGATGCAACTCGTCCTTATCCGTCACGGAGAGTCGGAGTGGAACAAACTCAACCTGTTCACCGGCTGGACCGATGTTGAGCTCACCGACACGGGCCGTGAAGAAGCCGCCGCAGGCGGTCGAGCCCTCAAAGAAGCCGGTTTCGACTTCGACGTCTGCTACACCTCGCGCCTCAAGCGCGCGATCCACACCCTCAACATCGTGCTCGGCCAAATGGATCGCGAGTGGCTGCCCGTCATCAAATCCTGGAAGCTCAACGAGCGCCACTACGGCGCGTTGCAGGGTCTCAACAAGGCCGATGCCGCGGCAGAGCACGGCGACGAGCAGGTGCTCATCTGGCGCCGTTCCTTCGATGTCTGTCCGCCGGCGCTCGAGCCGAGCGACGAGCGCGACCCCCACACCCAGGAGCAATACCGCGATGTCGCGCCCGATCAGCTGCCCTACACCGAGTGCCTCAAGGACACCATCGCCCGCGCCTGGCCCTACTTTGAGGACGAGATTCGCCCGCAGATGCTCGCCGGCAAGCGCGTGCTCATCGCCGCACACGGTAACTCCCTGCGCTCGCTCGTCATGAAGTTCGAGCACCTCACGCCCGAGGAGATCGTCAAGGTCAACATCCCAACCGGTGTGCCGCTCGTCTACACCTTCGATGCCGATTTCAACGTTCTCGACAAGCGCTACATCGGCGACCCGGCGACCATCGCCGCTAAGATCGATGCCGTTGCCAATCAGGGCAAGGCGCACAAGTAGCCCAAACCTAAACCCAGGGCGTGGCGCCGCGCAACCCAAGTGCAGCGCCACGCCACCCCAACATAGGAACCAGCCATGCTCAACCATCTCAAACAACACTTTGGCTCCCCACGCACCGGTGGCCACGGAGGACTCGACATCGCACGGCATATCGGCCCCGGACTGCTCGTGACCGTCGGCTTTATCGACCCGGGCAATTGGGCCTCCAATATGGCCGCCGGCTCGCAGTTTGGCTACGCACTGCTGTGGATCGTCACGCTGTCCACGATCATGCTCATCGTGCTGCAGCACAACGCGGCGCACTTGGGCATCGCCACGGGCATGTGTCTCGCCGAGGCCACGACGCGCCCCCTGCCCCGCCTCGTCGGGCGTGCGATACTCGGCAGCGCGTATCTAGCCACGGTCGCCACCGCCATGGCCGAAGTCCTGGGCGGTGCGATCGCGCTTCAAATGCTCTTTGGCCTGCCCGTGCGCGCGGGCTGCGTCATCGTGGCGGCGGCATCGATTGCCATGCTCATGACAAGCTCCTACAAACGCGCCGAGCGATGGATCATCGCCTTCGTGGGCGTGGTAGGACTTTCGTTTTTGGCCGAGCTTGCACTAGTCAACGTCGACTGGCCGCAAGCCGCCGCAAGCTGGATCACGCCCAGTATGCCCACTGGCTCTGCCGCGATTATCGTGAGTGTCCTGGGTGCGGTCGTTATGCCCCACAACCTCTTCCTGCACTCCGAGGTCATCCAATCCATGCACTTCGAAGGCCAAGGCGAGCAGGTTATCGAAGAACGTCTGCGCTACGAGCTCTTCGACACGCTCTTTTCGATGGGTGTGGGCTGGGCAATCAACTCGGCCATGGTCATCCTGGCCGCAACGACCTTCTTTGCGCACGGCATTGTCGTAGACGACCTCGCCGTCGCAGCGGACACGCTCTCCCCCATTCTGGGCCCAGCAAGCTCGACAATCTTTGCGGTGGCGCTGCTGTTTGCGGGCCTATCGAGTAGTGTGACGGCGGGCATGGCGGCGGGCACCATCACCGCGGGCATGTTCGACGAGGAATACGACATCCACGACCGACATTCCTCGATCGGGGTGGCGACCTGTTTCGTCGGCGCAGTGGCGGCGTGCCTGGTCGTCCCGAATCCTTTTGAGGGTCTCATCTGGAGTCAGGCGCTGTTGTCGCTTCAGTTGCCGATTACGGTCTTTGTGCTCATACGGCTCACCAGCTCACGCCGCGTCATGGGCAAATACGCCAACTCCCGCCCGCTCAACGCGTTGCTCGTAGGAATCGGCGTCATCGTAACGGTTCTCGACATCATGCTGCTAACGGGGATGTAATTGGGATGGCGTGACTGTCCAGATATAACGTCTCAATCTGTAACACGTAAGGCCGTTTTAAACCGTCAGATAAATCAAAAGGGCCCCGGCCGAGAATTCGACCGGGACCCTTGGACAGAGCTACATGTTGTTGCAAGTCGTGTGTCTACGAGCTACTCCTCGACAAGCTCAAACTCATCGGGGCCGACGCCGCAGACCGGGCACACGTAGTCCTCGGGCAGCTCGGGCGTGTCGACCTCAACCTCGTAACCGCAAACGGTGCACACAAACTTATACGTCTTCTTCTCCTCAGCCATGATGTTCTCCTCTCGAACGCGACTGGTGATGTACTTCACTTATTAGTATAGATTCTCAATAATATAATGCAAGTATTTTTAGAACATTTCTAGCCTTGATATGAGGACGCCTTCGGAGGCGTCTTGCCCTTCAGGACCTTATGGTAGTAATCGTAGGTGAGCGGTGTCTCGTCGCTCAAGCGCTCGGCATCCTCAACCTCGCCGATAAACAGCAGATGCGTGCCCACATCCACAGTGTCGATCAAACGGCAGCTAAACAGGGCCGCCGCGTGCTCGGGCACATAGGGCATGCCCAGAGCCGTCTCGCGGGTCTCGTATTTGGCAAACTTGTCATAATCGCTGCTGGTGCGGAACCCAAAGTTACCGATGTAGAGCATGTCGGCGGTCTGATCGATCACGGTCAGCGCGAACGCTTTGGCCGATGCGATGACGCCCGAGGTGACATTGTCCTTGTTCACGGCAACCGAAATACGCGGCGGCATGGACGTCACCTGCACCGCCGTGTTGATGACGCAGCCGGCGCGCAGCCCGTCTGCCGCGGCGCTCACCACGTACAGGCCACTCGGCATCGTAAAGAACGCAGTTTTGTCCATAACGATCACTCCCCTAGCTCGGGTTGGAACCTCATGAATGTATGTACCCACAAAAAAGGCGGCACCCATAACGGACGCCGCCTTTGAGACATATGTGTCAGAACAGTAAGAAAGATAAGACGCCCGCAGTTGCGGTGAAATAGGGACTGAATAGCCCCTCAAACAGGCAAAACAGTCCGTATCTCACCGCAACTTATATAGAGCGCCTACCGGTTACGTTCCTTGAGGGCGCGGTCGATCTCGCGTTGGACATCACGCTTGGCCATGTCCTCGCGCTTGTCGTAGAGCTTCTTGCCGCGACCCAGACCCAGCAGCAGCTTTACGCGGCCGTCGGTATTAAAGTAGAGCTCCAACGGAACCAGCGCATAACCACGGTTGCGAAGTTTGCCGTCAAGAAAGTCGATCTCCTTGCGGTGCAGCAGCAGACGACGCCGACGGTCGGGATCGCGATTCCACACGCCACCATGGCTATAAGGGTGGATATGCAGGCCGACGAGCCAGCACTCCCCGCCGCGGATCAGCGCGAAGGTATCGGTAATCTGGCAGGCGCGCTCGCGAATCGACTTGACCTCGGTGCCACTCAGTTCGATACCGCATTCGAACGTCTCATCGATAAAGTACTCGTGATGTGCCGAGCGATTCTTGGAAATGAGCTTGCGCTCGCGCTTACTGGGCATCGCCGGCCTCCTTGGCGCCATCGGCGTTTGAGCCCGCAGCCTCGCGCTTTGCCTTGCGCTCGGCATTGAGCTCGGCATCGCTCTCGCGCACCAGTTTAATAATCGCCGCGCAGGCCTCCTCGCCCACCAAGTCGCGAGCACGCACCGTCAGGCGCGTCGCCTCCTGCTTGTCGCCGTCGCTTGCAGCATCGGTCGCGCACATAATCAGGCAGATGGCAATCTCGGCCGAAGGTGAGGTCGGAACGCCCTGCAACGCCAGCTCGCCCATCACGTGCTCGTCGCTCTCCTCGGCGGCATCCGGATAGGTGGTATGGATCTTGTTGAGCAGGCGCGTCGTATGCGCATCGTTGGGCGCCAGGCGCAGCGCCAGACGCGCGCAGCCCACGGCAGCCGAAACGTTCTCGGTCTCGGGCTCCAAGAAGTACTGACCTAGATTGGCGTAAGCGCGGGCGGCGCACTTGCCATCGCTCGCGCGCTCTAGCACCGAAAACGAAAGCGAAGCCCACTCCTGCTTGTCCTCGAGAGCGCGGAACAGCTCGGCCAAATCCAAGCGATAGTTGCAGTTCATGGGGTCCCAACGCACAGCCTGCATCAGGGCATTACGAGCGCTCACATAATCCTGCTGGCGAATGTAGGCAAACGCCATATCAGAGTACAGGCGGTCAAACGGCACCTCGACCTGCACGAGCTCGCGCGGATCCTTCTCCACGCGGCGATAGGCCAAGCGCTCAAACTTGCTATCGAAGCTAAAGTATTGGCGCTTCTCCTCCGTCTTGCACTCAGCGTCGATATACTCCTCGGCGAGCTCCACCAGACGCTCCAGCAGCGGCGTCGCCGTAGCCAGGTCGCCCTGCGCCAGATAGTTCTCGGCATACGTGATGTCTTGCAAGCTGATGGGCAGATCCATGGCTACTCCTCGATCTGAGCGAAACACGGCAGGCGCCGTATATACGGTCAATACACAAAACCCGGGTCTCTTACGAGGCCCGGGCGTTCAATTTTGGTAGCCCGTACCAGATTCGAACTGGTGATCTCCGCCTTGAGAGGGCGGCGTCCTAAACCGCTAGACGAACGGGCCATATGTAGCAAATGCAATGGCTGGGATGGAGGGAGTCGAACCCCCATTGACGGAACCAGAATCCGCTGTCCTGCCATTAGACGACATCCCAATGACTGCATCGCTGCGCTCGGCTGAGCCTTTGCGCAAGAAAGAAATATACGGGAAGTCTCGCCGTGACGCAAGCCCCAATTTTGACTTTTTTGAAATTCAGTCAAATTGGCCTAATTTAGTCCAACCCGTGAAGGACCTGTGAAGCCGACCGCTGTACACGAAGGACAAAACGCCGCGAGCGGTAGCCGTCAACCGTTGGCAGATTCTACCGTGAAAACGATAGCGCCAGGCAACACAATCGAAGTATCAATGATCGCGTAGATATGAGGCGCCATGGACGAAGAGCTTGATTACCTATGGGAGACCCTGGGCCTCGAGATCACTGCTGACCTTTGGCCCGAACGGGACAAAATCCATCCCACACTGCGCCCCGCCATTACTGTGGTGCAGGCAAAATACCGCCGTGCATCCTTTTTGATCATGCGGATGTCATGGCACGCGGGACTCCCCGACCTTAAGCGAATCCAGGCAAGCCTCGTCGAGTTGTCCGGCATGCCAACCGTCATATCCGAGGCGCACCTGGAGCAGCGCCAGCGCGAGCGACTGCAACAGCAGCGGATTCCCTTTATCTGCCCCGGCGTTCAGGCATATCTGCCCTTTATGGACGAGGAGTACTGGAGCGGCAAGCCCAACAAGCACGTAAAGGTCTACGATCCGCACGAATGGGCGCAGCTTGAGGATTAGCGCATATGCCCGCCAGCCGGGATAGTGCGCATGCCCGCCAACCGGAAAGCTCATCCCGGAATTTACGTCCAGAACGGGACGCGCTTTCCCCTAGAGGCCCCAAACGGAAACCGTATCCCAGATTTCGCGCTCAAACTGGGATACGATTTCCGCTAGCCCCTTCAACCGGAAACTGCGTCCCGGAATCCGAGCTCAAAACGGGACGCACTTTCCGCAACCACTACAGCAGCACCTCGGTCCAGGTCGCTTCCTTAAACCCAGGAATCGCAAAGTCGTCGCCCACCAGCAGCGGACGCTTGACCAGCATGCCGTCGGTCGCCAGCAGCTCGCAGCACTCCTGATCCGTCATGCCCGCATCCAGACGCGCCTTCAGGCCCAGCTCTCGATATTTCATGCCCGACGAATTAAAGAAGCGCCGCACCGGCAGCCCCGAACGAGCAATCCAGGTCGCAAGCTCATCAGCCGTGGGATTGTCCAAAACGATATCGCGATCGATATACTCTACCCCATGTTCGTCCAGCCATGCCTTGGCCTTCTTACAGGTCGAGCACTTGGGATATTCAACAAACAGTACGGTCATGGGAATCCTCCGAATATAGATCGGCCAACGCAGGCACACGCCACACGAGGCGCCTTCGTATGATGGGCCAATTGTAGCCCGCGGGTCACACGTTAAACGAACCGTACCCCGAATCCGCGCTTGATAAACGGTAGCAGTTCAATTGCTTCGGGCGTGATATGGCCCGCAACGTTCATGCGCTCGTCACCGGGAAGATCGACCCGCGCAATCTCAAGCTCGCCTTCGTAGCGCCCATATCCGCTATTGCTCACAGCGATCGACCCCGCCTTTCGCGGCAGGCCGGCTCCGGCATCCGTCGGCACGGAATCCGGCTTAAGCGTCGTACGTGACTCCTGAGACCTAAAGATGAGGACGCTCGAGTCGGGCCGGTCGTGATGAATCTGCCCGCGCACATAGGCATAACCGGGCTCAAGCTCGCATTGCAGGTCCACGTATCCGGCGGAAACTTGAGCAAACTGCGCCCAGCCCGCATCGGATAGATCGGGGTCGCCGACCAACACAATGTCGCAATCGGCGCCATGTGCAAGCTCAAGCATATTGAGAGCAACCTTTGACGCGCGACCGCGCTGCGCCTCGACCGTCGGCAGTCCCTCGAAAACCGGCCCGCGAACGTTAGCATCACCCGGCACAAAAGCCATGATTTCGAATCCAAGCGCCGCAAGACGAAGATTCGTCCGAGCAACATCTTCAAGAGCTAAACCGGTATAAGGCTTGGGGTAAAAATTGTGGCAGGCGGCAAAACGAGTCACATCGGCACCGGCCTCACGCCACGATGCGATTTCATCAGAACTCACCGTCGATGCATTGACCACAATGCGAAATACACCGGACAGCTCCGCGACCCGCTGGGCGCTAAAGCCATAGTCCAAACGAAGGTATTCCAACCCCAGATCGCGCAGGTCCTCGATACGCTCAAGCCCGAGCAAATCGCACGTACGCGGCCCCACATCGGCAATGAGCGCAATGCCGCGGGCGGAAAGCAGCGACAGCACATGACGGACCTTATCGGCATACGCCGCTCCCCCATCCTCGGGAATATGCAGCGAGGTGAACGCATAGCGCGCACCCGCCGCGGCGCCACGCTCAATCGTCCGCTCAATATCCTGCAGAGGGCTGGAAAGATAAATCGAAATACCCGTTTTCACGCTACAACGCTCCTTTAAAAAAGGCCGGCGGAGCAGTTAGCCCCGCCGGCACAACCATATCATCAAGAAATCTGCCGCGCGCCGCGAGCCCTGAGCAACACGGCTCGCGATATCAAACTACTCGCCAAAGAACTCGTTGATCTTCTGCTCGTCGACGCCAAAGAACCACGTCAGGACAAAGCCGGCGGCATAGGCAAGCAGCATAGCGGCAACGTAGCCGAGCTGCTGGCCAGGAACGACGATCAGCAGGCCAAACAGACCGGAAACGCCCTGAGAAACCGTGCCGATGTGAAGCAGCGCCGCGAGCGCGCCGCCAAATCCGGCACCCAGGCAGGCCGTCACAAACGGACGAACGAGCGGCAGCGTAACAGCATACATCAGAGGCTCGCCCACACCCAGGATTCCAACGGGAATGGACTCTGCGACGTACTTCTTGAGCTTGGCGTTCTTGGTCTTAAAGTACAGCGCCAAACCGGCACCGACCTGGCCGCCGCCAGCCATCATAAGGATGGGAAGCAGGTAATTGATACCCTTGGTAGCGCCGTCGGGATCGTTGAGCATAGCGTGGATCGGCGTGAGCGCCTGATGCAGGCCGACGGAAACCAGCGGCAAGAAGCCTGCCGACAGGATATAGCCGCCCAGGACGCCCAGCTTCTCGAAGATAAAGGTCAAAACGCTAAAGATGGCAGTCGTCAGCCATGCGCCAACCGGCTGGATGACGAGCATCAGAGCAAAGGCGCCGATGATGAGCACCAGCAGCGGAGACAAGAACGTGTCGAGTGCGTTGGGCATAACCTTGCGAATCTGACGCTCCATCCAGGCAAAAAATGCGCCAGCGATGAGAGCCGCGATCATGCCGCCCGCTGCGGGGTTGTACTGCGCACTGGTGAGCGGCAGCAGAATGGCAGTGGCAGGATCAGCCGCGCCAGGCGCAAGCAGGGGCATGGCACTGTTGGCGATACACATCATGCCGGCGATGCCGCCCAGCGCAGCGGAGCCACCAAACTCACGTGCCGCGTTATAGCCCACCAAGATGGGCAGATAGGCAAACAGGGCCCAGCCCATGGAACGAATGCCCTGGTACCACCACTCGCCTGCAAGCGCGCCTGCCGTCGAGACGTTAATGACGTTGCAGATACCGTTGATGAGGCCAGCCGCAATGATGCCGGGAAGCAGGGCGACGAAGACATTGGAAATCTTCTTGAGGAAGGCCTGAACCGGCTTAGACTCGTACTTGGCCTTCTGCGCGGCCTTGTTTGTGGCCGCAGCGTCAACCACGCTCTCGTCGGCAACGCCTTTCGCAAGGCCAGTGAGCTTGGAGAACTCCTCGAGCACCTTATTCACCTTGCCCGGACCCAGCACGATCTGCATCGTGTCGTCCTCGACCAGGCCCATCACGCCGTCGAGTGCCTTAATGCCCTCCGTGTCGACGTTGCCCGCGTCTTTGACGGTCACGCGCAGGCGCGTCATGCACGCCGCGTTTGCCAGCACGTTGTCTTTACCGCCCAAAAGGTCCAGCAGCTTTTGAGCCAGCTCTTTGTTCGTCATAACTCCTCCTTGTATTGGGTATCTCGTCTGGATGTCATATCAGCTCACGCCGCGCACCTATTGGGCGTCGGCATTGCTCTTCTCATGGCCACTCACCGCAGCACGGACATGGCCTCGCGCCCGCTCAAGAGCTACCGTAGCCTGCTCGGCATCGCGGTCCAACAGTACCGAGACAATAGCGGTTTTTACATGGCCGCCGGCATCTGCAAGCGCCTGAACGGCGCGCTCGCGCGTGCAGCCGGTCGCCTCCATCACGATGTTCTGGCCGCGCACCACCAACTTCTCGTTCGTCTGCTGCACATCGACCATCAGGTTTTGGTATACCTTGCCGATCTTGACCATGGCACCGGTCGAAATCATGTTGAGAATGAGCTTTTGAACCGTTCCCGCCTTGAGCCTCGTTGAGCCGGTCAGCACCTCGGGACCGGGCACGGGCTCAATGGCAAGATCTGCGCTCTCCCCGATCTTCGACCCTTGGTTGCAGGCAATTGCAATGGTCTTGCACCCAGTTGCCTTGGCGTACGCAAGGCCGCCCACCACATAAGGAGTACGGCCGCTTGCCGCCAGGCCAACGACAAGATCCTTGTCCGAGAGTCCACGCTCTCGCAGGTCGTTCGCGCCAAGCTCATCGCTGTCTTCGGCACCTTCGACAGCCTTGATAAACGCCGTCTCGCCTCCGGCAATGAGCCCGACAATCAGATCGGGTGACACGCCAAACGTGGGCGGACACTCCGAAGCGTCGAGTACGCCCAGACGACCGCTGGTGCCTGCGCCCATGTAAAAGACGCGCCCGCCGCGCTCGAGTGCCTCAGCAGCCCAGTCGATTGCTGTGGCAACCTGGGGCAACACTTTCGTGACCGACTGGACGGCACGAAGATCCTCATCGTTCATCGTCGTGACGATTTGCAGCGATGTCATCGTATCGAGGTCCATTGACCTTTGATTACGCTGTTCGGTCGTGAATTTTGTTAAATCGAGCATTTCATTCACCTCATCTTTCCTGTTTCTCGATGTAGTTTTGCTTAATGACATGCGTCGCCCGTTCGTAGTCGCTGGCAACGTAAGCAGCGTAAAGGGCATCGACAACCATAAGCTGGGCCATACGCGAAGCCATGGCACCGCTGCGGACCAAGGGTTCACTCGCAGCAACGCCGAGCACGGCATCGGCCATGGTGGCAAGCTTGGATGATCCATCTACTTTGGTAACGGCCACGACGGGACAGTTGTGACGTTGAGCCTCGGCGGTGCAGTCCAGCACCTCTTGCGTCAAGCCCGAGTAGCTAAAGGCGATTGCCATATCGCCCTCATGCATGTTCTTGGCACATAAGAGCTGATCATGCCAGTCGTCGTACAGATGGCACTCTTTGTCGACACGCATGAGCTTTTGCGCCAGGTCGTGCGCGACCAAACGAGAGGCACCAATACCGAACAGATTGACCGCGCGTGCCCGCTTAAGACGGGCCGCGCATCGCTCCAAGACGGTGTAATCGAGCGTTCGCGCCGTCGCCTCGATCGTGCGCACGTTGCTTTTCATCACCTTCCCCACGATACGTTCGACGCTGTCATCCATGGAGATGTCCTCGAGGGCTACGTCTTTCTTGTCACCTAAGAGCGCCAGCTCGGCAATCAGTTCGCGCTGGAACTCCTTGTAGCCCGCAAAACCCAAACGCTTGCAAAAGCGCAAAATGCTCGAGGGCGAGGAGAACGTGACATCGGCAAGACCGCGGACGGACAGCCCGACCACCTCGTGCGGATGAGCGCTTACATATGCGATGACATTGCGTTCCGCCGGGCTCGCGCTAAGCTCACGCTCGCGAAGCCGCAAAAGCAATCCGTTTGCCATCTCAAACACCTCCGTTGAGAAGAATTAAAGACCAACGAACGATTCGTACCGGATACAAACAGCTTTTGCGGTACATTGTGCCGCATCGTGGCGCACAAAGGGCGAGCGTTCTACCGCTCGCCCCTCAAATCCGACCGCTCGGAAATACGCGCGACACAAAATAATTCAACGAGGCCGCATTATCAGAAACGGGTTTGTTACCGGCTAGCGCCTCGCATG
>CAJMRZ010000022.1 GCA_905215945.1 uncultured bacterium
AAAGGCCGAGAAGCGAATGCACTCGGGGCAAATGCGCTGGTAGTTGGCAGCATCGGTCGCGCCAATCACGGTCGAGGGAACGATGCCGATAGGAGCTCCGCCCGCCGCCGATGATCCGTTTTCCTCCGTCCCCTTTGGATCGCGGAAATAGCGGGCGGCGATGGCGCGAACGGCCTCGAGTCCCGGTCCACCAACGCGCGGGGACGGCGAAGGCTCGGAGCTGCCGGGGCCAAGTTCGACCTCCACACGTCCGGCAAGGCCCGCCGCGGCAACCGCCTCGCGGCAGCGCGCCACAACGTCGGCCACGCTCGTGCCCTCGAGCATGCGGAAGTTAATGTTGGCCCACATATCCTGCGGCATTACGTTGGCGCCGGTGCTGCCACCCTCGATCTGCGTGGGCGCGCAGGTGGTCGTCACCAGCGGATAGAGCTTCTTGCTGGCGAGGCACTCGCGCACGATGGTGTCCTTGTTGGAGGCAATCTCGTCGGCCGTGTAAAGCCCCAGCTCGACGAGCTGTGCGGCAAGCAGGTCCGTGACGCGCGTCGGCCATTCGATATCGCAGATTGCGGTGATGGCACGGCTCAGCACCTCGAGCGATGTGCCGCCGTAGGGGTTGGACGAATGCCCGCCCTCACTCTTCGTCTTGAGCACAATATCGGCGTAGCCCTTCTCGGCAAGGTCGGCATGCATAAGCCAGCCCTCGCCCGCGCTGTACTCGGCAGTCGGAACGATGCGGTAGTCGCCCTCGTCGATCAGGAACTCGAGCTCAACACCGCGCTCCTCGAGCACGCGGCCGATGGCACCCGCACCGAACTGCGTGGTTTCCTCGTCTTGGCCAAAAGCCAGCAGCAGGGGGCGCTCGTGCTCCCAGCCGTGGGCCAGCGCATACTCAACCGCCTCGAGAATGCCTGCGACCTGGTCTTTCATATCGATGGCGCCGCGACCCCAAATGTAGGTGTCGTCTACATGCCCGCTAAAGGGGGCGTACGTCCAGTCGTCCTCGGTACCCGGCACCACGGGGACCACGTCCATGTGACCCATGAGCACAACGGGCTTGAGTGCGGGGTCGGAGCCGGAAAACGTCACCAGCAGCGAGTGGTCGATGAGTTCGACCTCGCCCGCCGCAAATACGTGCGGCCAGGCCTGCTGCATATAGGCGCGCAGGTCGTCGAACGGCTGCCAGTCCACTGCCTCGGCATCCATACTCGAGATGGTCGGGAACGACAGCACGCGGCCCAGGCGCTCGCACGCACCAGCCTCGTCCAGATCGGCAAAATCATCCTCATGCGCAAAGAAGCGCCAAACCTCGGCCATGACATCCTTTCGATTGTGACGACAAGGGCCGCCCCACCGGAGCGGCCCTGCCACATAAGCGCTTGCGGTTGGTTATTTGTCCTCGAGATAACGCGAGAGGAACTCGCGGGTACGTTGGTGCTTGGGGTTGCCGAAGAGCTCGGCCGGCGCGGCATCCTCGAGCACCACGCCCTTGTCCATGAAGACCACGCGGTCGGACACCGTGCGGGCAAAGGCCATCTCGTGCGTGACGACGACCATGGTCATGCCGTCGGCAGCGAGCTTGCGCATGACCTCGAGTACCTCGCCCACGATCTCGGGGTCGAGTGCGGAGGTCGGCTCGTCGAACAGCATGATCTGCGGGTTCATGCATAGGGCACGAGCGATGGCCACGCGCTGTTTTTGACCACCGGACAGGCGACCCACGGCGGCGTGCGCGAACTTCTCGAGCCCCACGCTCGCCAGATGCTCCAGCGCGACCTTCTCGGCCTCGGCCTTGCTCATCTTTTTGAGCGTGACGGGCGCGAGCGTGCAGTTGTCGAGCACATCCATGTTGTTGAACAGGTTAAAGCCCTGGAACACCATGCCGATGTCCTCGCGCAGCTTGTTGATGTTGCAGCGCTCGGCCGTGAGGTCCTGGCCGTGGAACCAAATGTGGCCCGCGTCCGGAGTCTCGAGCAGGTTGAGGCAGCGCAGAAAGGTCGATTTGCCCGAGCCTGAGGCGCCAATAATAGTGACGACCTCGCCGGGGTTAACGGACAGGTCGATGCCCTTGAGCACCTCGAGCGAGCCGAAGCTCTTGCGCAGGCCCTCGACGCGGATGAGCGGCTCATTGGTCTGTGCGGCGGCCGCGGTGCCGGTAGTGGCGGTATCTGCCATGATGATTCTCCTCGTCTTGAGCCTAGTTGGAGCTGGGCAGCGTGACCGGAGCCTCGGCGCCGAGCTTTTTGCCAAAGGCCTCGAGCAGGCGGCTCGCCACGAGCGTCAGGATCAGGTAGACCACGAGCGCCACGCAGTAGACCTCCATCTGGCGGTAGTACACGCCGGCGACGGTGGTGGTGGCGTACATGAGGTCAAACACGCCGATAACCGAGAGCACCGACGAATCCTTGATGTTGATGATGAGCTCGTTGGTGAGCGCCGGAATCGCGTTTTTAATGCCCTGGGGGAACACGACTTTGCGCATGGCTTGCCACTGCGACAGGCCCAGCGAGCGTGCTGCCTCGGCCTGGCCGGGATCGATGGACTCGATGCCGCCGCGCAGGACCTCCATCATGTAGGCGGTGGAGTTGAGCGAGATGGTGACGAGGCCGGCGGTGAAGGTGCTCCAGATCTGGTTGGCCTGGGCGGTCTCGAAGCCCATGCCGCGCAAAACGGTGAAGCCCGCGTAATAGATGAGCAGGCCCTGGACCATCATGGGCGTGCCGCGCACGATGGTGGAGTAGATGGTCGCAAAGCCGCGGCCGATACTCTTAAAGAAGCGCACCAGGTCGTTATCCACGCGGTCGAAGGTCTGAATACGCAGGAACACAAAGAGCAGTGCCAGGAAGAATGCGATGACGGTGCCGAAGGTGGCAAGCGCGATGGTGATCTCGATACCGCGAATGAAGAAGTCGCCGCTCTTGTAGGTCATGTAGACCAGGCTCGACAAAAAGTCGCTGGGGTTGGAATCCGAGACAATGCTCACCTGCACCAGGTCGATAAACGACATGACGCAGCGGTCGATAAAGAAAACTGCCGCGATGGCGACCACGACGTAGCTGCCTAAACGTGCTCCACGACGGAAACGCTCGGATGCGAACGGCGACTTTTCGCGATAGTCGCTCCAGTGCATAAGCTTGGTGACCAGCGCCGCCGCCGACACGACGAGCCACGCCCACAGGATTGCCCAAAGGCAATCTTGAAACACGCCCGTGGGAGCCAAGAAGCTCAGCGGTGTGGGGTTGCGCTGGCTAAACGCCAGGCCGAGCGCCGCGATAACGCTCGTGCCCAGGTACACATAACGGTGGTCGGCCTTGATAAAGGAGGCCAGACGATTGATGGTTTTCATGCTGCCTCCCTATGCCGGCTGACGGTCGAAGCACGCGTCCCACATTTGGTCGCGCTCCTCTTGGCTAATGCCCTTGAGTGCCTTGTCGATGAGCTTAAGCAGCTTGTCCGAGCCCTTGCGGCAGCCGACGTTTGCCGCGACCTCCTGCTTAAAGCCCTCGCCCTCGGCAAATTGAATCGGCACGATACCCGGGTTTTGGGCCATATAGCCCTTCTCGTTCTCGGTGTTGTAGGTCACGGCGTCACAGGTGCCCTGCAGCAGGTTCGAGAACACCGTGGGGACGGAGTCGACCGGGTTTTTGTGCACAACGCCCGGAATCTCGTCGATGACGGTATCGAGCATGGTGTCCTTTTGGCCAAGGACCGTAGCGCCACTAAAGTCGCTGAGCTTGGTGGCGTTTTGGTAGGGCGAACCCTCTTTTACGAACAGGCCAAAGTAGCCAATGAAGTACGGGTCGGAGAAGCCGACCGACTCCTCACGCTCGGGCGTGGCGCTCATACCGGCGATGATGAGGTCGATCTGGCCGTTGTTGAGCGAATCGATGAGACCCGAGAAGCTCTGTTTGACGGCAACGGGCTCGCCGCCGAGGGCCTTGCAGACGATCTTGGCGATTTGCACGTCGTAGCCATCGGCATAGGCGCCCTGCACGTTGTCGATGGGGATGGTGTACTCGCTGGCCTCGGAGACCTGCCAGTTGTACGGGGCGTAGGCTGCCTCCATACCGATGCGGATCTTGTCCTTGCCGATCACGGAATCGGACAGGTCGTCGCGACCGCCGCCCGTCGTGGGCTGAACTACTTCCAGCGTGGAGGGGCGCTGGCAACCGGCAAGTGTGCCGGCGACGACAGAAGCGCTCGCAGCGAGAGCGCTACCCAAAAAGATGCGACGGCTGCATATCGGCTGGGTATGCGCGCCGCATTGATGGGGAGAATGCATAATCTGCCTTCCCTGTTGAATCGTATGCTGACGACTTAACAGGATATACGCCAGCGACCAGCGGCGCAGCACAAGCTCGAAAAATTAATAGACACGCGGTAGTCATTGGGGACGCCGATGTTTTGGCAATGACAACTTGTCGCTCTGGACGACGCGCAGCATCGACCGAGCGGCGGAACCTCTAGAGCAAGGTGACGCTAAAGCTGCGTTTATCGGTAGCGCCGGGGGCCAGGGTGATGGTGTTGGCCTTGTGCTCAAAGACATCGTCCTCGGTGTCCATGGTGGTGTGACCGGTCCAGGGCTCGAGCGCCACAAACGGAGCGTCGTTGGCGGCAGACCACACGCCAATGTACTTAAAGCCCTCAAAGTCGATCTTGACGCCGTGGCCCGACTTGCGACCGCGCAGCGTAAGCGTGGAGCCCGGGGTATCGGTGAACATGATGGCATCGTTATCGAAGCTGCGATGCGTGATGGGCAGCACGTCCGAGTTATTGGGAGCCTTGTAGCTGCCCTCGAACGTCATAAGACCGTCGGGCGTGATGATGGGAGCCTCGTTAGTCCAAGCCTCGGTAAACGCCAGCTCGTAATCCTCGAATGCCTCGTCCTCGGCACCGGGAGCCGGTACGTTAAACGCGGGGTGGCCGCCCACCGAGAACGGCAGGTCCACGTCGCCGGTGTTCGTAACGGCAAAGGTCTGGGTAAGCGTGGCGTCACCAGTCAGGGCATAGGTCATGTTGAGCTTAAAGTGGAACGGAAAGGCCTTGAGCGACTCGGGCGTATCGGTGATCTCGTACGTTACCGAGGAGCCGTCCTCCGAAACCTCGACTAGCTTGTGCTCGACGATGCGCGCGAGTCCGTGGCGCGGCATCTCGCAGGTACCGGCCGCAGACGTTGCCGTGTTGTTGCGCAGTGAGCCCACGATGGGGAACAGAATGGGCGCGTGCTTACCCCAAAAGGCGGGGTCGCCCTGCCACAGATACTCGTTGCCGTTGAGAGCAAGGCTCGTGAGCTGGGCGCCCATGGAATCGATGGCCGCGGTGAGGCCGCCGCGCTTGATGGTAGTGACGGTAGACATGCTACTTCCTCCAAAAGTAAACAATAGTGTCGAGGGCTATTGTCCCACTCTTGGCGGCGAGACGGCAGGCGATTATTGAGTAGCCATAGCGGAATGAGCGGCGAGCGCCTACTGGGTATCTACGTAAAGGTCGAACCCGCCCTGCGGTGTGGTGTCGACCGTGTCGGGCGCCTGTGAGTTAAAGTTCACGGGAACCATGCGCTTTGAGGCGCGGAAGCGCGTGCCGTCGGTGGCGACGGGCGGTTCATCGACCGTGAGCTCGTAGTCGCCAGGCTTGAGCTCGATGCCGTCACCAGCGGAATTGACGTATTGATACTCGTCAATCGTCTGCCCTTTGAGCGTGCGCCCCACGATGTGGATGAGCATTTGGCTGTCGCCGCGCGCGGTGTCCCACGTCGCGCCGTCCTTGACCTCGACCGACACATGTACCGAGCGCGTGCGGCCGAGCGATTGCTCGACAGACATCTCGACCTTGGCGGCGTCTTTTCGCTGCTGCTCGACATGGCTCCAGACGTTTCCAATTACCGAGCAGGTGTTCCGCATGAGTTTTGAGCGGAAGAACCTGGCCTATGTGGTACGTCCTGCATCTTCCTCGCGAGACAGATTGGGGCGACGTGTGGGTGCGGGCGCCTGAGCGCCCTGCGAGGGCACGTCGAGAATGCTGAAGGATGCCGTGCTGTCGGGATCGATAGTGTGGCGCGGCTGCGGGGTCTTTGCCGGCGAGATCGACATGTCGGCTGGCTCGCCGAGCGTGGCCGTAGCGTCGGCCTTGGCCTCGCCTGCCTCGGCCTGGGCCCAAGCTTGTTCGAAGGTCAGGGGCTCGCCGGGGTCGAGGGCGGCGTCCGAGTCGGCGGCGGCGTTGCCGGTCTCGTCCTCGTCGCTCGACACGTCACGCGGCGCGGGCTCGTCCCACCCCTCGTCCGGAGCCTCACCCTCGCTATACCACCATTCAAAGTTATCGATATCCATACGGGGCGCCCCTTAGGCCTCGCAAATAAACACTCGCTAGTCTTATACCCCCAGACGACACCGAAGCTCACCCGCGCCGGACACGAAAACCGTCACAACATTCGACGCTTTTCCTCGTTTTCGAGATTTTCATCGAATGTTGTGATGGTTTGGGCGACTGGCCGGCAGCGCAATGTGACAAAGGGACTGCCCCTTTGTCACATTCTGTTAGAGTTGCAGGGATTGAATCCCGCTTATCAATGCGACATTGGAGTGACAACCTTGATCGCCGCAACCACGCCTAAAAGTAAGTCAACCGCCGCCGCGCTCTCCCCTGCGCGCACCAAGCTCTGCCTGGCGCTGCTCGTGCTGTTGGGATTCTCGCTCGGCTGCTCCGAGTTCGTGGTCATCGGCATCGAAAGTGACTTGGCAACGGAACTCGGCGTATCGCTTGCCACCGCAGGCCAACTTATTAGCGTGTTCGCACTGGTCTACGCTATCGCGACGCCGGTGCTCGCGCTCAGCACGGGGCGTTTTCGCCGCTACCAGCTGCTCGTGTGCTACAGCATCGTCTTTGTGCTCGGCAACCTGGTCATGGCGTTGGCGCCCAACTTCCAGGTGCTCTTTATCTCGCGCATTGTCCTGGGCTCCGTCTCGGGCGCACTGCTCGCCGTAGGCGTGACGTACATCCCTGAGCTTCTGTCCCCGCAGCAAACTTCGCTTGCCATCTCGGTAGTGTACGGTGCGTTTTCCGTGGCGATGGTCTTTGTGACCTCGATTGGCAAATTTGTGGCCGACACGCTCGATTGGCACGTGGCCATGTACGGCACGCTGGCCTTTGCCGTTCTGATCTGCGGAGCGCTCGTGATGTTTATGCCGCGCGCTGGGCAAACCGACGAACCTGCCACCTTTCGCGAGCAGGCGGGGCTGCTGCGCGAACCGAGCATCATCACCGGCATGCTCATCTTTTTGTTTGGCGTGGGCTCGGTCTATGTGTTCTACGGCTACGTGACGCCTTATCTTGAGCAGGTGCTGGGCATGGGCACGGTCGAAGCCAGTACCACGCTTATGGCCTACGGCGTGTTCTGCCTGGTCTCGAACATCCTGGGCGGATGGATCGATGCGCGCTTTGGCATGAAGGCGCTGCTTGTGACGTTTGTGCTGCAGGCGGCGGCATTGTTTGGGCTGTTTGCCGTAGGCGCTGCCATGCCGCTCGCACTTGTCTTTGTCTTTAGCCTGGCGATGCTCATGTACCTGTTCTCGGTGTCGTGCATCACGCACTTTATGGACGTGGCACGCAGCCGCCACCCCAAGTCGATGGTGCTCGCGAGCTCGGTAGAACCCATGGCGTTTAATGTCGGCATTTCGTTTGGCACCGCGGTGGGCGGCGCCGTGGTAAGCGGAGCTGGCATTGCCTACGTTGGCGCGGTCGGTGCCGTGTTCTCGCTTGTGGCCTGGGCGCTCACGCTGGTGACGATTAAGTTGGCTCGCTGGGAGCGCAAGCGGGCGAGGGCGCAGGCGTAGATGCGATACTCGAGCTCGATGATGGCGATCGAAAGGAAACCGCATATGCAACGTGTACTGTTTATCTGCCATGGGAATATCTGCCGCTCGACGATGGCCGAGTCGGTGTTTACCGAGCTGGTGCGCCGCGCTGGACGCGAGGCGGAGTTTGTCATTGATTCCGCTGCAACGTCGACCGAGGAGATCGGCAATCCGCCGCATCGTGGCACCGTTGCCAAGCTGCGTGAAGTCGGGATTCCCGTCGTTGCGCACCGCGCCCGCCAGGTGCGTCGCGCAGAGTATGGTAACTGGGACCACATTGTCTATATGGATGCCGAGAACGCGCGAGGTCTGCGTCGCATTTTTGGCAGCGACCCCGATGGCAAGATCTCGCGCCTGCTCGATTGGACCGATCGCCCCGGCGACGTGGCCGATCCCTGGTACACCGGCAACTTCGATGCCACCTACCGCGATGTGCTCGCCGGCTGCACGGCCATGCTCGAGCAGTTATAGGCAAGCGAGCACGCGGACGCACGTGCCACGCCATCGGCATAAAACGAGCGTGGATGATCTCCCACTTTGAGCGTTCAAGCGCGCTCTAAACGGGAGAAAATCCACGCTCAACTACTCGTCGACGATCTCGGCGAGCCAGACGTTCAACGTATCGACCTCGGGACAGCAGAACTTTGCCGTGCCGGGCTCGTTGCCGGGCACGGTACCGCCATAGCGCAGGATGTCGATATAGGGAAAGCCCACATGGCAGGCCATGGCGCACATCTTGCCGCGGTCGCGGTCGAAGTCGAAGACGTCACCCGGCTTGTGCCCGTGATGGCAGCGGCATGTGCCCAGCTGGTCCACGCAGCTAATGCGAATACGCGGACGCTTGCCACGCGGCGCGCCGAGCGGCTTGTTCTCGCCCGCCGCCTCGGTACTGCTCTCGTCGGCGTTACTCATGGTCAATCACATCCAGGCAGGCCTCGATGGGAAGGCCGGCGGACTTATCCTCCTGGTCGGCATTGCGCTCGATAAGCTCGGCTACCACGCGCATGGCGTCGCTCGTCGCGCGCTGCAGACTCCAACCGGCCATAACGCGGCCGACGAGCACCGCCGAGAACGTGTCGCCCGTGCCCGGGAAGTAGACCGGGATCAGGTCGAAGGGAATCGTAAAGTACTCCCCCGCCACATGGTCGTAACCGATGACGACATTCGCACCGTCGACCACAGCGCTCGTAATGACCACCGACTTGGCGCCCAAGGCACGCACGGCATCCACAAGAGCGCGGCCCTTATCGGGCGTGATTTGCTCGGCAATGGGCGTATCGGTGAGCAGGCACGCCTCGGTGTAGTTTGGCACCGCATAGTCGGCGCACTCGAGCAGGCTGCGCATGAGGCCGATCGTGGACTCGGGCACGCCGGCGTAGAGCTTGCCGTTGTCGCCCATGATGGGGTCGACGAACACCTTGGTGCCCTTTTGCGCGCGACGGTGGCAGAAGTCCGAAATAATGCGCGTCTCTTCCTCGGTCACGATAAAGCCGGTGGAGATGGCGTCGAACTCAAAGCCGAGATCCTCCCAGATGGCGAGGCTCTGGCGTACGTACTCGGTGGTGTCATGGATGTAGAACTTGGGATAGTTGAGCGTATCGGACACAAGTGCCGTCGGCAGATTGTGGATACGGTAACCCATGTGCGACAGCACCGGCAGCATGGCGGAAAGCGCAACCTTGCCGTAGCCGCACATATCGTTGATCAGCAGCAGCTGAGTGTTCTTCATGAGGGTCTCCCTTGGTTCGGGCACGGCGCAGCAGCGCCACAGTGCGACTAAGTGTAGCGCAGGGAGCGTTTGCAGCGTCGAGCCGTTACGCGGTTTGGTAAAACCGCGTAACCACTAGTTTGGTACCTTGACATTCATTTCTCATGCTCCTAGATTAGTTAGGCACAAAACAATTCCACTACCTAACTAAAGAAAGGAGCGAAGATTAGATATGTGTGTTGAACCACACGCCCATCCGCATGAACCCGGCGACGACCCCTCGCAGCCGGTAGACGAGCCCGAGACTCAGTCCAAGGAGGACCGTCTCGCCAAGAGAATCCTCCATGGGCTGGGGTTTTGCGGCCATTACATGCATTTTCACGGCGGCGGCATATCTGGCAAGGCGCCTATTGTCTGCCTACTCGCCAAGCAGCCGACCGGCGAGCTGTCCCAACAGGAGCTCGGCATGCACTTCGACCTCAAGCCAGGGTCCCTTTCCGAGATTCTGTCCAAGCTCGAACTGGGCGGTCTTATCGAGCGCAGTCGCAATCCCAAAGACCGTCGGCAGCTCACCATCCGCCTGACCGAAGCGGGATGGGAAAAGGCCCGTGTTGAGCAGGCAGCCCGCATTCGCTTTAGGGAACAGGCCTTTAGCGCCCTTACGCACGACGAGCGCGAACAGCTCGCCGAGATGCTCGAAAAAATCCGCGTAACCTGGGAGGAACTGGATGATTAAAACCCTCATGGGAAGCATCCGCGATTACAAGACGGTCACGATCGCCACGCCGCTGCTGGTGCTTGGCGAGGTGCTCTGCGAAATGATGATCCCGTTTATCACCGCCGACATGATCGACGCCATCAAAGACGGTGCCACCGTCGCCCAGATGCTTCCCACCGCAGGCTTTTTGGTGCTCATCGCACTGACGTCGCTCGCTTTTGGTGCCGCTGCCGGCGTCACCTGCAGTCATGCGAGCTGCGGCTTCGCCAAGAACCTGCGTCACGACCTGTTCTACAAGATCCAGACGTTCAGCTTTGCCAACATCGATGAGTTCTCGAGCTCCTCGCTCGTCACCCGCCTCACCACCGACATCAACAACGTGCAGCAGGCCTTTATGATGCTCATCCGCATCGCCGTGCGCGCGCCGCTGGTGCTGGTCTTTGCCTTTGCCATGGCCTACGCCATGGGCGGCAGCGTCGCCATGGTCTACCTGGTCATCATTCCGCTGCTGGGCTTTGGCCTGTTCTTTATCATCTATAAGGTGCGCCCGATCTTTGCCCGCGTGTTCCGCAAGTACGACGCGCTCAACGAGTCCGTCGAGGAAAACGTCACCGGCATGCGCGTGGTCAAGAGTTACGTGCGCCAGGACTACGAGAAAGAGAAGTTCGCCACCGCCGCGCGCGACGTCCAGATGGACTTCACCCGCGCCGAAAAGCTGCTCGCCTTCAATAACCCCATGATGAACATCTGCGTCAACGGCGCGTTCGTCGTCATCATCTACCTGGGCTCCGAGCTCATCATCACGAGCCAGGGCACCTTGTTCGACGTGGGCCAGCTCTCCTCCATCTTTACCTATGGCTTCCAGATTCTGATGAGTCTGATGCAGCTGTCGATGATCTTTGTCATGGTGACCATGGCCGACGAGTCGGCACACCGCATTACCGAGGTGCTTGCCGCCGAGCCCACAATCGCCAACCCGACCGAGCCCGTGCTCGAGGTTGCCGACGGCTCCATCGACTTTGACCACGTGAGCTTTAAGTACTCCGAGCACGCGAAGCGCCAGGCGCTCGACGATATCGACCTGCATATTAAGAGCGGCGAGACCATCGGTATTATCGGCGGCACCGGCTCGGCCAAGTCGACGCTCGTGAATCTGATCGCCCGCCTGTACGATGTCACCGAGGGCACCGTGCGCGTCGGCGGCGTGAACGTACGCAACTACGATCTGGACGCGCTGCGCCACCAGGTAGCCATGGTGCTGCAGAAAAACGTGCTGTTTAGCGGCACCATCGCCGAAAACCTGCGCTGGGGCGACCCGAACGCCACCGACGAGGAAGTCCGCGAGGCAGCACATCTGGCCTGCGCCGACGAGTTTGTCGACGGCTTCCCCAAGGGCTACGACACCTGGATTGAGCAGGGCGGCTCCAACGTTTCCGGCGGCCAGAAGCAGCGCCTGTGCATTGCGCGTGCCCTGCTGCGTCGCCCCAAGATCTTGATCCTGGATGACTCCACGAGCGCCGTCGACACCAAGACCGACGCCAAGATCCGCGAGGGCCTGGCGAGTTATCTGCCCAACACGACCAAGCTCATCATTGCCCAGCGTATTAGCTCCGTGCAGGATGCCGATCGCATCATCGTCATGGAGGGCGGCCGCATCAAGGACATCGGCAACCACGACGAGCTGCTCAAGACGAGCGAGATCTACCGCGAGACTTTTACCTCGCAGAACAAGATGAGCGCCGAGGGCGAGGACGCGGGCGAGACCGCTGCAGCCGGCACCGAGGCATCTGCATCGCAAGCCCAGACCCAGGAAGGAGGCGAGGCACATGAGTAAGGCCGCTACCGCCGAGCACGCACGCAACCGCAAGGGCGGCACCATGACGCGCCTCATCAAGATGCTCTTTGGCTTCTACCCGGTGCTTTTGCCCCTCGTCGTCGCCGGCGTGGTGCTCTGCGCCGTCATCAACTCCATCGGCGCGACCTTCCTTCAGAGCGCCCTGCAGATCATTAGCGACTCGTGGCAGTCGGGCGATTGGGAAGCCGCACAGCCCAAGATTGCACAGCTCGTGACCACCCTCGCCTGCATCTACGGCGTCGGCATCCTGTCCTCACTGTTCTGGAACCGCGCCATGGCCGTCATCACGCAGGGCTCGCTCGAGAAGCTGCGCGAGAAGATGTTCAACCGCATGCAGGACCTGCCGATCCGCTACTTCGACACGCATCAGCGCGGCGACATCATGAGCCACTACACCAACGACATCGACACGCTGCGCCAGATGATCAGCCAGTCGCTGCCCAACCTGCTCATGACGATCATCGTCATCGTCACGGTGTTCTTTATCATGCTGTACTACAGCGTGTGGATGTGCCTGGTCATTGTGGCCGGCGTCGCCTTTATGACCTTTATGACCAAGCTCCTCGGATCCAACTCCGCGCGCTTCTTCATTGCACAGCAGACCGAGCTCGGCGTGGTCGAAGGTCATATCGAGGAGGTCATGAACGGTCAGAAGGTCGTCAAGGCGTTTTGCCACGAGTCCGCCGCCGAGGCCGATTTCGATGAGCGCAACGAGAAGCTCTTCGAGGTCTCGCAGAAGGCCAACATGTACGCCAACATCCTCATGCCCGTCCTTATGAACCTGGGCAACCTGCTCTACGTGCTGGTCGCGTTAGCCGGCGGCATCTTCCTGGCGCTGGGCGTGCCTAACCTGAGCATCTCGGGCATGGCGCTTTCCATCGCCGTCGTGGTACCGTTCCTCAACATGACCAAGCAGTTCTGCGGCCAGATCGGCCAGATCTCGCAGCAGATCAACGCCGTGGTCATGGGCCTCGCCGGTGCCGACCGTATCTTTGAACTCATCGACGAGGAGCCCGAGGCCGACGAAGGCTATGTGACGCTCGTCAACGCGCAGGTGAACCCCGATACCTGGCAGCTCGAGGAGGCCGACCACCACACCGGCATGTGGGCGTGGAAGCATCCGCACCGCGCGACCGGCGAAATTGAGTACGTGCCGCTGCGTGGCGATCTGGTCATGGACAACGTCGACTTTGGCTACACGCCCGACCACGAGGTGTTGCACGGTGTGTCCGTGTTTGCCAAGCCGGGCCAGAAGGTCGCGTTTGTCGGCGCCACCGGTGCCGGTAAGACGACCATCACCAACCTCATCAACCGCTTCTACGACATCGCCGACGGCAAGATCCGCTACGACGGCATCAACGTCAACAAGATCCGCAAGGCCGACCTGCGCCGCTCGCTGGGCGTCGTGCTACAGGACGTGAACCTGTTCACCGGCACTGTGATGGATAACATCCGCTACGGCAACCTGGACGCTACCGACGAGGAATGCATCGCGGCGGCCAAGCTCGCGGGCGCGGACGACTTTATCACCCGCCTGCCCGACGGCTACGACACCATGCTCACCGGCAACGGCGCACAGCTGTCGCAGGGCCAGCGCCAGCTG
>CAJMRZ010000023.1 GCA_905215945.1 uncultured bacterium
GCTGCTGATGATAGCTTCCAGGCGCTCGCGCGGAACGCCATGCTCGCATAGGTCGCGGCAGGCGTCCTGGAACACGCGGCGCAGCTCGCGCGCCACGCCGGGCTGCGCGTTTTGCAGCATGATGAGCTCGTAGGGCTGCAGGCTCTCGGCCGCGGTGTAGCTCGCCACGTTGCCGCCCAGGCCGGCGGCCAGAATGGCCTTCTTAACCGGCGCTTCGTTGGAGCCCAGCAGCGCCTCGAACAGGATATCCGCCGCGATCGTGCGCTTGCGGTCGAGCGCGCTGCCCAGCACAAGGCCCAGGCCCACCAGGGCGTTCTCGGGCGTGGTAGCCATCTCGACGCGCTTGTACTCGCAGGTCACGGGCGCCTGCACGCCCAGCGGATTGGGCGCCAGCGTGGACGGGTCCTCGCCGGCGGCGACGGCAGCGTCCATGCGGCGGCTCGCGGCACTCGGCTGCGACAGATAGCGCTCGTCCAAAAAGGCCAGTGCGCGGTCCACGTCCAGGTCGCCGTAGAGCGTGATGTAGGAGTTGGAGGGATTGTAGTGTCGCGCGTGCGTGTCCAGGAACTGCTCGTAGGTGAGCGCGGGAATCGCGCGCGGGTCGCCGCCGCTCTCGTGCGCATAGGCGGTGTCGGGATAGAGCGCGGCGTTGACGGCATCGTCCAGCACGCTCATGGGGTCGGACAGCGCGCCCTTCATCTCGTTGAACACCACGCCGTTATAACGCAGCGTGCCCTCGTGCAGGCTCTCGGCGCTGCTGTCGCCGTCGTCCTCCGGCAGGTCCAGTTCGTAGTGCCAGCCCTCCTGCTCAAAAATGGTGGGCTTGGTATAGATGGCCGGGTTGAACACCGCGTCCAGGTACACGTCCATCAGGTTATACAGATCCTGCTCGTTGGTGGTGGCAACGGGGTAGATGGTCTTGTCGGGGTAGGTCATGGCGTTGAGGAACGTCTGCATGGAGCTCTTGATCAGGTCGACAAACGGCTCCTTGACGGGAAACTTGGCCGATCCGCACAGCACCGAGTGCTCAAGAATATGGAACACGCCGGTGGAATCGGCCGGCGGCGTCTTAAAGCCAATGGCAAAGGCCTTGTTTTCGTCGTCGCACGCCAGGTACAGCAGACGAGCGCCCGAGGCAGTGTGTCGCAGCACGTAAGCGTCCGAGTCGAGCTCGGGCACGGTCTCGCGGCGCTCGACGGCAAAGCCGTGGCAGGTAGTGCCGGGCACCAGCAGTGCAGCGGCTGCGGCGCGCGGGTCGGTTGAGGTGGTGGGCATATGCAGTCTCCTTTGACGCCCCAGCGGGGGCGAATCGAGTCGAATCCTCGAGAGTATACCCATATGGGGCCGCGACCCTGCGGCGAACTGGAGACGATGCCAGCGGATTGGGCGAAGGGCTCGCGTGCCCGCCGCACGAGCGTGGAAAATTGGACACTCGCCAAACGAGAGTGGATATTCGGACGGACGAGCGAGGATTTCCGGATACCTATCGAACGAGAGTGGATATTTGGACGGAATTTGCCGCAAAAGCCCCAAAAACCGTCCAAATATCCACTCTCGATATCCGACCGTCCGAAAATCCTCGCTCGTCCATCACTCGCGTATCTCTCGTCCCTCATTCGTCTCTAATATGAGAGATGACAGGAAGATGAGAGAAAAATATGAGAGATAACTGAGCAGCAAAGAGACAGGCAATCATGGTATTGTCTCAATACCAATTGTTCTACCAGCAAAAATATGTATAAATGAAGCAAATGGTAGACATTCCATCTCTATCTATCTCTTATCTCTAAGCCGAGAGATAGAGAGATAGATGAGAGATAATTACGAGAGATAACTGAGAGACGAAGGAAATCCATTCGCGGCATTCTTCGCAGAACCAAGCGAAAGGACGTGCAGATGAACGAAAACGAACTGACCGGTCTGCTCGAGTCTTTAAGGCGCATGGGCTCGGACGATCTTAACGTCGAGGTCAAGGAGAGCGCCACGACGCTTTCCCGCGACGTGTGGGAAACGGTGAGCGCATTCGCGAACACTGCCGGCGGAATCATCGTGCTCGGAGTGAGTGAGCGCGCAGGTTTTGTCCCGGTTGAGAACTTCGAGACCGAGAAAGTGCTCAACCAGTTTGTGTCAGGCATGGGTGATGCGGGCGGTCGAGGAAAGCTGACCAATCCGCCTAAATACACGATCGAGCGAGTGGAGCTTCAGGGCACCGTGGTTCTGGTCATCACGATTGAGGAGCTCGACCCGTCGAGCAAGCCTTGCTATGTCATAGAGCGGGGCGCTCAAGGTGGCAGCTACAAACGCATCGATGACAAAGATGTCCCGCTTTCGTCGACCGAGGTTTTGGCACTGTCGTCATATGAACGGACGAGTCCTAGCGATCGCGATGCGGTGCCCGGCACGAGTGTGGGCGATCTCGACGAGTCGCTGGTCGACCGCACGATAGAGCGTGCCTATTCGTTGACGCCTCGAGCGATGCGCGGTGCGGCGGACAAGAAGACAAAGATGGAGCGTCTGAATTTCCCCGACTTCCAGGGCAATGTTACCAAGGCCGGCCTCCTTGCCGCGGGCGTTTACCCTCAGCAGTTCTATCCCAAGCTCTTCATTGATGTGGCTGTCCACGTGGGAGCTCAAAAGGGAGCTGCGGGGTCGCTGAGGTTCATGGACCGCACAATCTGTGAGGGAACGTTGGGCGAGATGATCTCGGATGCCGTCGCAGCTGTCGCCAAAAACCTGCGCCGCATCTCGACCGTCCAAGGCATCTCGCGTATCGACTCGCTGGAGATTCCCGAGGAGGTTCTGCGCGAGGCAATCGCCAACGCCGTAATCCATCGAGAATACGGGGATCGGTTCTGTGGACAATCGATTGCCGTCGACGTCTTTGACGATCGTGTCGAGGTGACGAATCCTGGCGGCCTTTACGGGGGAAAGACTCGCGAGAACTTGTTTGACGGCAGCTCCCGATGCCGTAACGCGACGCTTGTGAAGCTCATGTCGATTGTCCCGCTGCCGGATGGCGCAGGTTCGCCGGCTGAGGGCAATGGCTCGGGCATCCCGATGATGATCGATGCTATGCGCGCGCATGGTCTGGCCGAGCCCCTGTTCTGCCCCGGATTCGATCGGTTCAAGGTCGTACTTTACCGTTCAAAGATCGAGCCGGTCGATCATGGCGGGGGCTTAATTGTGACGGCACTCAAACACTACGGCGAGCTGGGGACGCGCGAGCTGGCAGAGCGCACAGGGCTCACAATTTCCCAGGTTAGGTCGCGCGTCAACGCGCTCATTGCTCAAGGCGAGCTTGAGCCCACGGCGCCGGCGACGAGCCGCAACCGCAAGTATCGACTGTCGGAGCGCGTGGGATAGATGCGTTAGTGGACGAGGCGACCCAATAATCGACCCTCGATTGGCGTCCATTAAGGTAAAGCGGTTTTTGCCCAGTCGACGGTGATGCTAAAGACTCGGCTTACGCCGGCATGGCCCCGAACCCGTCTATCAGGAACAGCCTAAGAACCAGCTTGATGACATTTCCCGGTTTGACTTCTGCCGCGTCAAAGACGTGGCACTCGGCGAGCTCGCTGCAGTATGCATAGATGTCGCGGATAAGGTCCGCGCCCGAGAGCGTAAACATGTAGCCTGCGTCCGAAAGCGCATTGGGCGCGGCAGGCAACTTGGCCATGTGGCAGAACGTTTGCAGGTCGGGCGCCATAACGTTCTGGTAGTCGAGGTGGCCGTTGGCATCCTGCGCGGCAAGCTCCAATTGGCGCGCAAAATCCAGCGCCGCCGCTAACACAAAGCTCGGCGTAGGCGCATTGACGTCCTGAGTGGTCGCCACAAGCCTGCCCGCCGCCTGCGTGACAAGCCAAGCGACCTCGCGCTGGCAACGCACGGCCTTGCGCGTAACCGGCTTGATGGACGAAGAAGAAACGCTCCCCTTAGGCGGATTCGAAGCAGCCACAAGACCCTCCCATGAACAATCCGGCCCAACAAGCCCGGATGAAACACGTGCTACATCAGTATACAGGGAAGTGGGGCAGCGGGGTACAAACGCGCCAGCGGCAAACCGAGAGCATCAACGATGTGCCGATCGCGGAATGAGATCTCGTAATAATTGACTCTCGGCCATATTATTGAGTGGCATGACTCGCGTTCGTATGGTTGTAGGTGCTGGCGATGAACGACATTGACCTTGCTGTTCCGTTGATGGATGGACCAAGCTATGACCGCGCCTGCAGTCTCGTGCCTTCCGAATACGTTGAGGCATGGGAGTGGTTTCTGGGTGAGGAACAGCGCGGCGGCGTTTGGACCAGCCTTCCGCACCACACCAAGGAAGATAGCCCTCAGTATCAGTATCGTTTGAGAATTGGCTCGGACTTCTTTCCCGTAACGCGGGATTCAGGGATCTTCTGGCCGGGCCAGGATCGGGTGAAGCAAGATCCCAATAAGATCTTTGCGCTTTCGGTCCATAACTCTAAAAAGAGCTTCTACACCGATGTACCTCCGCTCTATTTGGACGATGGTACGTGGGTCATTAAGTATTCGGTCCAAGCGCCAGGCGCCGTTGGTTCTCGAGACCAGAATTACAACCGTAAAATGCTCAACTGCATGGAATGTGGCGTTCCGGTCGGAGTCATATTTGCAACCGAGGTGGGCTATAAGGTGCTCGGCCTTGCGTTTGTTGAACGGTTCGAGCCCGAAAACGGATGGTTTGTTCTGCACGGTCCTGTTCATAAAGGCGGACCGGACCCTCGTTTTGCACCCGACATGAGTTATCTGAAGCACATGCCCGTCGATATTGAGTTTGCCGGACAGGGTACGACCGACGACGAAAAGGTCCGCTATGCGTTAAGGCGCGAGCGATTGGGGCAGCAATGGTTCCGCAAGCAGCTCGTTGCCGCCTATGATGGCCGTTGCGCGGTGTCGGACTGCGGCGTCAGCGAAGCTCTGGAGGCTGCACATATCGAGAATTACTCGGGACCCAAATCGCAGGTTGCCAGCAACGGCATTCTGCTTCGGCGCGACTTACATGCTTTATTCGATGCTCATCTGATTTCGTTTGAGCCTGTTTGCGGCGAATATCGGCTGTGCGGATCGTACCTGCTGGATAAGACCGACTACGCTTCCTTTGCGGGTGCGACGCTAAGGCAGCCGAATGAGCGTCAGTGGCGACCCAATACGGTGTTTCTTGAGGCCCATCGCATCGAGTTCGATCGCTCGGAAAAGAAGCGTGAAAAGGCGGGGCTTCTGCCGTATTAGCGTATTTGGCTTTGACGGTCTTTGACGATCGTGTTGTTTGATCGGATCGCGTGGCGATGCAATCTCGCGCGCACTTGCTGATGCATGCTCTTCCTGGTTTGAATAACGGGAAGGGAGCGAGCGTGAGCTGGCGAGGCGATATTGCGATGGGGAAGTACGGAAAACTGCCGTGCGCCCTTATAGACAATAATATGTTTCCGAGCGTAGAGGTTGATTGCGGGTCGTTTGTCGTCACCTGCCCTTGCTGCGGCTCGCAAATACCGTGTCTCGACATTTGGTTCATCGATGCGCGCGACAGACTCAGCGACGAAGTGAGGAAACGTATGGGCGTTCATATGCCGGTGTATCCGGAGAAATGCCCTGTTTGTGGCCTCGATATCGTGTACGACGCCGGCGACGAGGGATAGGTGATGCGGAGGAGTTGGCTGTGAGTGTCTTTTGCCTCTACAAATAAATCCCCTCACCGAGTTGCTTGTGGAACTCGGCGTGATGGTCGCGTGCCCAGGTAAAGAGCGCCTGGTCAAAGTCGGTACGCGTGGCCGGGACGCCAAAGACGCCGGCAACTTCGACGCGTATAAACTCCAGTGCCGGCAGCTTGTTGATGGCAGTGAGGGCAAACGGGGACGAGGGCTCCTCGAACAGATAGCGGCTGCCTTGCAGCGCGTCGCAACTGGTGCACGTGTTGCCGAGCGACGGGGCTTTGGAGGCTCGCGCGCCTACGGGCTTGTAGCCGCAGCGCTTATGAAGGTAGTCGCGGATCTCGCCCGGTACGCAGCCAAGAGCGGGCACGATGGCGAGTGCGTTGGCGTTGGCCGTGTCGATGGCAATGTACCCGGCTTCGTTGGGCGCGTGCGCGATGGCGATGCTCTCGTCGTTATCGGCTCGATAGGGAATGCCGAAGGCCGCGACCGAGGTCTCTTTGTGACACTTCCAGCACTCGCGCTTGCCCAGTACTAGATATATATACGGCGCTGAGGGGTCGGATCGGTCAACACCGGGCAGCCACTCGGCAAAGGGCTCGGGGTTGACGCCGCTGGGTACATACCAGATCTTCTTGGTCCGGTCCCATTTGGCGCCCAGCGCCTTGGCTTCTTCTTTGTGCGAAAAGGGGACATCGAGCTCGGTGCGCATGGCGGCTCCTTGGTGCTGCAGGTGCAAGTGGCTCAAGGATACCGCAGGACGCAGACATCGCGGCGTTTTGCTGAGAAGTTGCGGCTCGGATGGGTTCGAGACGTGTTGGTCTCGGCCTCGGTGACTATTGGGGCGGTTTTGATTGACTGCGGAGTCAGCCGGGATAGGCACTTGGGTCGCTGACGTGGTTTTGTGCATGGGCAGGGCGGTTGGAGCTGCTAGCTGATTTGGCGACATAAAACAAAACAGCCCAGAGGACATAGCCTCTGAGCTGCGAACATTTGGTGGGCGTTAGAAGATTTGAACTTCTGACCTCTTCCGTGTCAGGGAAGCGCTCTCCCCCTGAGCTAAACGCCCGATCAAGGGTGCGCAAGCGCGCAAGGGATAATATAACGGAGCCTGAACTCGGTGGCAAGAACATTTTTAAAAATCGCTTACATTGTGGAATTCGGGGCTTTGTCATATCCATCTCAAAAGAGCCTGCTGCCGCGATTTGGCTGTCGCATAATGCAAGGCCATTGCGGTATCGAGCTATGGAAAGACGCCTGCGGAATTGTCCTACCGATAAGCGGACAAGCCTCCAGCTGGTGACTTCGCCGTGGTAAGGTAAGCCGAATTGTTTCCAGGCTGTTTCGGGGGAGTGGAATGAGCAAAGAGTGTGTCGAGCAGGTCGAAGGCGCAGGGGCTTCGGTGCCGATGACCGATATATCGAACATTGATGTGCCCGAGGGCACCGACGAGCTCAGCCGCAACACCCGTCGCGCATGGCGCGACCGCTTGAACAGCGCTTCGACGCGCAAGATGATCACGGGCGTCTTGGCCACGCTGGTGGGCGGTTCGTTTTGGGGCTTCTCGGGCACCAGCGCGAGCTTTCTGTTCGATACCTACCACGTCGACACCTTGTGGCTTATGAGCGTGCGTCAGATTCTCGCCGGTCTACTCTTTATGGCCGTGGTTGTCACGCGCGACCGCGAGCGCCTGATTAAGCTCTGGACCACACCCGCCGATCGCAAGCAGCTGCTGCTCTTTACCGCCTTTGGCCTGCTGTTCAACCAGTTTTGCTATCTTTCGGCCGTGCGCCTGACGAACGCCGGAACCGCGACGGTGCTCCAGTGCCTGCAGCTCGTTATCATCATGGGCTACGCCTGCGTGACCGATCGCCGCATGCCGCGTACTCGCGAAGTCATCGGCATTGGCCTGGCTCTGGGTGGAACCTTTTTAATTGCCACCGGCGGCGACCCTACCAGCCTGAATATCTCGCCGCTTGGCCTGGCAGCAGGTCTTATGTGTGCGGTCAGCGCCGCGTGTATGGCGGTGATTCCCGCCAAGATCCTGCCCGAATACGGTAGCTCCATCGTCACGGGCTCGGCAATGCTCACGGCGGGCGTGATCTCATGTGTCTTCGTGCAGCCCTGGGCGCATATGCCGGCACTCGACGCTGCCGGCGTCGAGGCGCTCGCGGTGTTCGTGGTTATCGGCTCGTTTTTTGCTTACATGCTCTATATGCAGGGCGTTAAGGACATCGGCTCGGTGCGTGCGAGCCTCATCGGAACTGTGGAGCCGGTTTCGGCGACCATCACGAGCGCCGTTATGCTGGGCACGGTGTTTTTGCCGACCGACCTTATCGGCTTTGCCATGATCATCGTGATGATGTTCCTCACGGTGTAGCTGGCGCCGCCGCCAGACAGAAAAGGTGTTGTGCCGCATTTTCGCCAATTGATGTCCGTGTCTGGAGTTTAGCTGTCGATGCTCAAAATGCCATAAACTAGTAACGTTATGGACTTTTTCATTGCGACTCAATTGCGAGGATTTCTTTATGGCTGGTAATCACTTTAAGGGCAGCGATAGCGGCCGTCCTGCAGTTCCGCCGCGTCCGAACGGGGCTTGTAAGGCCGGCACGCCGGGCGGCGCTGGACAGGGCGGTTCCGGTAAGCGCGTGTCCCCGGGCGAGACGGCGATGTTTACCGCTCTGTACGAGCAGTCTCAAAAGGCAAAAAAGACCGGCCGTGCAAAAGGGAATGTCTTTGCGGGCGGTGCAACCTCCGCGTCGCAGCCGAGCGGGGCTCCTTCGGTACCTGCGAACAACGCAGGTGCTGCCAACGCCGCGAATGCTGCCGGCAACGTTAATGCCGGCAAGGCCGACAACAATACTCCCTCTGCCGGTGGCGCGGGGCTTACGGGTAACCTTGGTACGATTTACACCGGCGCCTCCGAGACTGGCACGTTCGCCCGCCTGGATGATAGCGGTGCCGAGTTTGCGGGCTCGGGTTCCAAGGAAGATTATTACGATTTTGGCTTGAACTACGGTAGCGATGCTTCGTCGAGTTCGACCTCTGACGGTCTGGTCCGTCATCGCCATCGCAAGGGCGAGGGCAAGAAGCGTCACACTGGCGCCATTATTGCCGCTGTAGTCGCGGTGCTTCTCGTTGCGCTTGGCGCAAGCGGCTTTATGCTGCTTAACTCGGCAAAGACCGTAAAGAGCGAAGCGAAGGAGGCTGTCGAGATCGTCGGTGGCCTTAAGGACAAGGTCACGTCGGGCGATTTTTCGACGCTGCCTGACGACGCGAAGAAGATCGATGAGCTCTGCAACAGTATGAAGGCGGAGACCTCGAGCCCGCTGTGGGCGGCGGCTTCGTTTATCCCGGTGTATGGCAGCGATATCAATGCGGCCCGCACCATGATTGACGCCCTGTCCGATGTCTCGAGCAATGCGCTGGTTCCCATGGCCGATAACCTTTCGCAGGCTACGCCCGGCAAGCTGTTCCAGGACGGCATGATTAACGTGTCCGCGCTGCAGGCGGTCGCCGATTCGCTTTCCGATAGCTCCAAGGTGTTCAAGAGCGCCAACGAGAAGGTCCAGGGCATTGGCGATACTCATATTTCCCAGGTGACCGAGCTGGTCGATAAGGCCAAGGACGGCTTTGCCACCCTCAACGGCGCGGTTGACGCGGCGGAGAAGGTCGCCCCCGTCCTTCCCCAGATGCTCGGCGCCAACGGCCAGACGCGCAACTACCTTATGTACGCCATGAACAACGTCGAGATTCGTGCTTGCGGCGGCTTTGGCGGTTCGCAGGGCCTGATTTCGGTCACTGACGGCCAGATGTCGATTGGCGAGTTTGTTCCCCGCATTGGACTCAGCGAGGATGAGGCAGTCGAGAGCGTCGACGAAGAGGATGAAGCGCTGTTCGGCAACCACAGTAACCTGTACAACTCGGGCAATACCTATTCGCCTGATTGGCCCCGCAACTCGCAGCGTGTCGCCGCGCTGTGGAAGTCCCAGTATGGACAGGACGTTGATGGCGTCATCGGTATCGACCCGGTGTTCCTGCAGTATCTGCTGGGCCTGGTCGGTAACGTGTCACTGCCCGACGGAACGGTTGTCGACGGCACCAACGCCGCAAAGGTCCTCATGCACGATGTGTACTGGAACTATCCGGTCGAGGAGTCTGACGGCATCTTTGCATCCGTCGCCGGCGCTGCCTTCGACAAGATCCTTGGCGGTATCGGCGATGTCGATGTTACGAAGCTTGTCAGCGCCGTTGAGCGCGGTGCCGAAGAGGGCCGCCTGATCGCTTGGATGAGAAACGATGATGAGCAGAATGCCATCAAAGAGACGGGCATTGACGCTTCGCTGCCCGATCCGGATGATCCGAGTGCCGATCCCGTTGCCGGCGTTTACTTTAACAACCTGAGCTTCTCCAAGCTCGACTGGTATCTGAACGCCGACACTCAGATTGGTCAGGGCGTGAAGAATGGCGACGGCACGTGTTCCTATCGCATCACCGTTACCCTGACGAACATCATGACGCAGGAGGAGGCTGGCAAGCTGCCCGACTACGTTGCGGCGAGCGCACCCGATGCCGCGCGTGACGACGAGCGTCTGAATGTCTCGTTGTTTGCCCCGACGGGCGGCAACATCAGTGACCTTACGGTTGAGGGCACCCAGTTTGGTCTTGGTGCCGCTACGTGGCATGGAATCCCCTTCTATTCGGGCACCGTTGACCTGCATGCTGGCGAGACGACGACGATCACGTATACGCTGACCACGTCGGCCGAGGCGGGGGACAAGCCGCTTACGCTGCGTCAGACTCCTACATGCCAGGCGGCTCGCGACAGCGCGTCGGCGTAGGGTTTTTCTGGTAGCGCAGATAATCGAGTACCATTTTGGGGCGGACAGGCAATCTGTTCGCCCCTATTTTGTAAGGAGAGCGCATGAAGTACTTTGGCACCGACGGCTTTCGCGGTGAGGCCAACGTTGGGCTGACGGTAGAGCACGCTTACAAGATTGGCCGTTTTGTGGGCTGGTATTACGGTGCCAACCGCAGTGCTAAGGCGCGCGTTATCGTGGGCAAGGACACGCGTCGTTCGAGCTACATGTTCGAGGCGGCGCTGGTGAGCGGCCTGGTCGCGAGCGGTGCGGACGCCTATATGCTGCACGTGATCCCCACGCCGGGCGTAGCGCATCAGACCGTGGAAGGCTGCTTCGATTGCGGCATCATGATCAGCGCGAGCCACAACCCGTTTTGCGATAACGGCATTAAGCTTGTCAACAGCGACGGCTTTAAGATGGACGAGGACGTGCTGGAGCTCATTGAGGACTACATCGATGGCAAGAGCGAGGTGCCGCTGGCAACGGGCAACCATATCGGCGCCACGGTGGACTACATGCAGGGTCGCAACCGCTACATTGCCTCGCTCATCGCCAGTGCGAACTTTTCGCTGCAGGGCGTCAAGATCGGTATCGACTGCGCCAACGGCTCGGCATCCTCGGTGGCCAAGCCGGTGTTCGACGCACTGGGCGCCGATGTGCGCGTGATCAATGCCGCGCCCGACGGCTTTAACATCAATGTCGACTGCGGCTCCACGCATATGGAGCGCCTGCAGCGCCACGTGGTGGAGCAGGGCCTGGATGTGGGCTTTGCCTACGACGGCGATGCCGACCGCTGCCTGGCCGTGGACGAGCGCGGTCGCGTGGTAGACGGCGACCAGATCCTGTACGTGTGCGGCGTGTATCTGAACAAGCACGGTCGCCTTTCGGGCGGTACCGTGGTGCCGACGATCGCCAGCAACTTTGGCCTGATCAAGTCGTTGGAGCTTGCCGGTCTGAGCGCCGTGACCAGCGGCGTGGGCGACCGTCACGTGTATGCCAAGATGCGCGAGGGCGGCTACAGCCTGGGTGGCGAGCAGACGGGCCATACGATCTTTGGCGATATCGAGCGTACAGGCGACGGCATTATGACCTCGCTGCGCGTGATGGAAGTGATTCGTGCCGAGCGCGAGACGCTCTCGCAGCTCACGGCTCCGTGCAAGCTGCTGCCGCAGGCGCAGGTGGCCGTGCACGTGGCGGACAAGGACGCCGCGCTCGAGAACATGGGCGTGCAGAACGCCATCGCCGAGGCCGAGGCTGCGCTGGCAGGCGAGGGTCGCGTGCTCGTACGCAAGAGCGGAACCGAGTCTGTGATTCGCGTTTTGGCCGAAGCCCCCGACCAAGCGTCCGCCGATGCCGCCATGAAGCGCATCGCCGCCGCGCTGGAAGCTCTGTAAGGTAGTCATTGGGGACGTTCTTAAACGACTAGGTGGAAAGGGGACGCTGCGGA
Source organism: uncultured bacterium (assembly GCA_905215945.1). GTDB lineage: Bacteria > Actinomycetota > Coriobacteriia > Coriobacteriales > Coriobacteriaceae > Collinsella. Next base: position 11,982 of record CAJMRZ010000023.1, read on the forward strand.
TTGGTTCCGCGGCGTCCCCTTTGCGTTGGCGTGTCGGTTATGCCTTACAGCTCGTAGAGCGTGGTGAACTTGTCCTGCAGGTAGCTGCAGTAGTAGCGGGCATCGAACGCCATGCCGCACGCGCCCTTGATGAGCTCCGGCGCGTCCTTGGCGCGGCCCCACTGCCAAATGTGCTCGCCGAGCCAGGCGCGGACAGGCGCCAAATCGCCGCTCGCACAGGCGCTGGCAAGGTCGACGCCGTCGCGGCACATGGCCGGCACGAACATGGCGTCGTAGGCGCTGCCCAGCGCATAGGTGGGGAAGTAGCCAAACGAGCCGCCGCTCCAGTGCGTATCCTGCAGGCAGCCACGCGTGTCGTCGGGAACCGGAATGCCAAGGTACTCGCCCATAAAGCGATTCCAAAGCGCGGGGATGTCCTTGGCTGTGGCCTCGCCGGCAAACAGCATGCGCTCAATCTCGTAGCGCACCATAATATGCAGCGGGTAGGTGAGCTCGTCGGCCTCGGTACGGATCAGCGACGGCTGAGCGATGTTCACGGCGTGGTAGAGCGTGTCCTCGTCCACGTTGCCGTAGACCTCGGGCGCGTGACGGCGCAGTATCTCGAGCAGCGGGCCCATAAAAGCACGGCTGCGGCCAACGGTGTTCTCAAAGAAGCGGCTCTGGCTCTCGTGAATGCCCATGGAGGTGCCGCCCTCCAGACACGTGCGCGCGTAAGCGGGGTTCACGCCCAGCTCGTACATGGCGTGACCGGCCTCGTGGATGATGCTGTAGACGTTGGAGATGCAGTCGTCCTCGTAGATGTGCGTGGCGACGCGCGCATCGCCCACCGAGAAACCCTCGCTAAACGGATGTTCGGTAAAGGCGAGCGTGGTGTCGTCCAGGTCCAGGCCGACGAGCTTCATAAGGTCAAAGCTCATGGCGCGCTGGGCAGCCTCGGGCACATGGGCGTGCAAAAAGTCGGCAGCGGGCTGCTGGCCGCGCTCACCGATGGCGTGCACGAGCGGCACGACCGTGGCCTTGACCTCGTCGCAAAACGCGTCGAAGCTCTTGGTGGAAAGGCCGCGCTCGTACTGGTCGAGCCACACGTCGTATGGGTCGCGCTTGGGGTCCATGAGCTCGGCCTGATGCTTAAGCTGGGCGACGATTCTATCCACATAGGGCTCAAAGCTCGCCCAGTCATTGGCCGTCTTGGCCTTGTGCCACACGGCGTCGGCCTCGCAGGTGAGCCTGGTCCAGGCCTCGGCCTCCTCGGTGGGGATGGCGCTTGCCTCGCGCTGGTCGCGGCCGAGCACGCGAATCTCGTCAAGCAGCTGCGGGTCGTCGATCTTTCCGCCGGTGACGGTCTCGCGTGCCAGCGAACGTACAAGTTCGACAGACTTTTCGCTGGTCAGGAGCTTATGGTGCTCGCCGGCAAGGGTGCCCATGGCGTCGGCACGGGCGGCGGCACCGTTGGCGGGAGCAATGGTCGCGCCG
>CAJMRZ010000024.1 GCA_905215945.1 uncultured bacterium
GCCCCGTTCTCCGCGGCGGGGTTGTCTAAGGTTCTTGTTGAAGCTCGGCCATTGGCTCAAATGGAAACGGGGGACGCATCTGCATCCCCCGTTTTTGTTGTGATTACTCTAGGTCAATAAACTTAGTGCTTAGGATCTTGCCGTCTTTTACTAGCATTCTGGCCATGGTGGGGCTTCGGGTGCCTCTGGGGTAGCTAGCGCTGCCCGGGTTGAGGACTAAACAACGGCCCACTTGGGCTTCTTTGGTTACGTGGGTGTGGCCGTTGATGGCTACGTCTACGGATCCCACCGGAAGGTCTTCGCGGTAGTGGGCTACGGCGAATTTGAGGCCTTCGTAGGTAAAGAGCGCAAGACGGTCTACATCGGGGCCGTAGTCGCGGTAGTAATCGTTGTTGCCCAGTACAGCCCGCACGGGGGCGATGGTACATAGGTGCTCGTAGTCCATCTCTGACGTGAGGTCTCCGGCGTGGATAATCAGGTCTGCGCCCTCAAGCTCATCCAGGAGCGCAGGCGAAAGATAGCCGTGGGTGTCCGAGATGATGTCGATGCGCTTGGCGCTTGCACTGTTCATGGGATCCCTTCCGCAAAAAACGATTCGGCAGATACATACAAAAAGGCCCCACGGCTCCGCAGACGATGGGTCTACAGGGCTGCGGGGCCAGTGTGCTAGAGACTCAGGGCCTTCTTGAGCGGCACGACGCGGCGGCGCGAAACCGGCACGCGTTCGTCGACGCCCGTAATGCCCAGCTGGATGGCGCCCGAGGGCACCGTCTCGACGTCCGTAACGCACGCCAAGTTGACGATATAGCGGCGGTGAACACGGAAGAAGCCAAAGTCGCAGAGCTTGGCCTCAAACTGCGCCAGCGAGGTCGTCGACAAAAAGCGATCATCGACGGTATAGATGCAGGAGTAATCGTCCTTGGCCATGATAAAGCGAATGTCGTCCACGGGAATGAGCACCTTGCGGCCGCCCTTTTCCACCGGGATACGCTCGATGGTCACCTTGCTGTCCGTAACCGGCTTGGTGCGTTGCATGACCTTCTCGATCGCGCGATCCAAGCGAGCTTCCTCGACCGGCTTCATCAGATAATCGACGGCATCCACGTCGAATGCCTCGACCGCATGGTCACTATACGCAGTCACAAACACGATCGCCGGCGGATTTTTGAGCTTATGCAGCGCCTCGGCAAGTTGCAGGCCCGAGGCACCGGGCATCGAGATATCGAGAAACACGACATCCACGCGACTTTCCATAAGCATCTCGATGGCGGAGCGGACGCTCGACGCCTCCGTGATCGTGCCGATCTTGCCCGTTTGCTCGAGCAGGAAGCGAAGCTCCGAGCGAGCCGGCGCCTCATCATCCACAATCATCGCACGCAGCATAGGGATAAAACCTTTCGTCAACTAACTACGCCGGGCATCCGTCGCATGACGTTGAGCCCGTAGCCCTTTATTTTACTCTTGAATGTCAAAGATGCTCTCTGACAAATCAAGATGAAGGAGCACTTTGGTGCCCTTGCCCGGCGCCGATTCGACACGCGTATAGGAGTGCGGCCCATAAAAGCGATGGATGCGCTCCGAAATATTGTGCATGGCCACACCGGCGCCGCCACCCTGGGGAGAGTTGGCGTCGGGACGGGCAGAACGCTCGTCAAACAGTCTGGCGGCGGTACCCTCATCCATGCCCACGCCATTATCGGCCACGGCAATCAAGATTGCATCCTCGCCGTCTTGGTGAACGGTCACGTCGATCCTCAGGGCGTCGTCATCGCCCATACCATGACGCACGGCGTTCTCGACAATCGGCTGGATCACGAACGCCGGCACCAGCGTATCTTCCACGTCCTCGGACACATCGAACGTCGCAAGCACGCGGTCCTCGCCAAAGCGGGCCTTCTCAAAGGTAAGGTAGCGCTTGGTCTGTGCGACCTCGCGCGAGACCGGAATAAGCGATCCCGAATTGTCGAGCGTGGCACGATAGAACGATGAGAACTCACGAAGCAGTTCGCGGGCCCGCAGCGGGTCGGTGCGCGTAAACGATGCAATGGTGTTCAGCGTGTTGAACAGGAAGTGCGGGTTAATCTGCGCCTGCAGCGCACGCACCTCGGCGCGCGCCGTGAGTTCCTTTTGCACCTCGAGCTCGTGGATGGCGAGCTGCGTGGACAAGATCTCGGCAAAGCCCGAGGCAAGCGCATACTGGGTACGGTCGACGGCGCGCGGGGTCTTGTAGTAGAACTTGAGCGTGCCGACGGTACGATCGCCCACCTTGATGGGGGCGATAATGCCGGCGGGGACTTGGTTGTGCGAGCCGTCCGAGCCCACGACATCCACCATACGGTTGAACGACTGCACGATGCCATGTTCGATAACGTAGCGTGTGGCAAGCGTGTGGATGGGAGTATCGGGCAGCAGTTTTTCCTCAAACTCGCCCGCGCAGGCAAGCACGTTGTCCTCGTCGGTGATGGCCACCGTCATGGCGCGCGTCTCGGGCAAAATGCGCCGGCACACCAAACGCGCCGACTCCTGCGTCAGACCGCCCTTAATGTCCTCGAGCATGGCCGAGGCCACCGAGAGCGTCTCCTCGGTGTACTGGGAGCGCACCGAATCGGGATTGAGCGTCAAAAAGATAAAGATGCACAGAAAGATGCACAGCAGCGCGCAGGCAATCACCGTGGCGATCGGCTCGATACCGGTCACCAAGGCAAAAATAAAGTACACCAGCACACAAATGGCGCAGGCAACGGCAATGATGCGAAAGATTGATATTGAACTATCGCGCTGGGCGCGGCGGTCGATCATTCGGCCCCCTCCAGGATACTGATCAGTTGTGCGTCACGCCAAAGCCCGTCCATGATCTTGGGCCAAAAGCTCTGGAAACGCAGGTAGCTTGCAGCGTTTTGGCGCGCATAGGCCTTTGCCTCGTCGATACCATGGCGCCAGATGCGCAGGTAGCCCTCATGCTCGCGGGTAAACACGCTGCGGACCATGGCGGTCTTGCGCACGCGGTCGTCGAGCTCGCGCGAAATCCACGGGCCCGGGTAGGGCATGAGCGATGCCGCCGTAACGGGAATGAGCTCCTTTTGATGCGCGGCGAATGTCAACTTGGCCCGTTCGTAGTACCAACGGTATACATCCTGCATAAAGCGCGGTGAGCGCTTTTCGGACTCCGGAGGCAGATGGCGCACGGTCCACTCGTTATCGAACCACACGTCGTAGCCAAACATGCGCATGTTAAAGAGGTAATCCAAGTCCTCGCCGCGGGTGATAAACGGGTCAAAGGCCACACGCGTAAAGGCGCGGGCGTGCAGGGCCATCAGGCCGCCGCACACGTAGTTGGAGCGCGAGATGCGGGTGCCCGAGAGCGCCTTTTTCATCCAACGGTTGAACTCGATGCGCTTGGTCCACCAACGATGGCAGATGCCCGCCTTGTCCGTGGGAGCCAGCGGCGAGCCGTCGCGATCGTAGAAATAGCCGCTCTTGACCAAGATCGGCAAGCCCTGACGCGTCTGCTGCCCCAACGCATAGGTCGCGCGCTTCATAAAGTCGGCGTCGATGACAGTCTCATCGTCATCCAAGAAGATAACCGCGTCATGCCCCAGCACAGCGGCGCAGGCTAGCCCCATATTGCGGATGGCACCGTAGCCTCGCAGGCTCACGCACTCGCCCGAACCCTTGGGCGCGATCTGAGCAACCCGGTCTGCGATGCGCGAGGCCTGGGTGTTGGTGACAACGGTGACCTTGAGCGTGGGATGCGCGTCGACAATCTCGTGCACGCGCAGCGACACATCGGCTGTGGCAGAAACGGGACAGACCACCAAAAGGATGATGCGCGGGATGTCACGTACCTGCTCAAGCGAGGCCAGGCAGCGGTCGAGTTCGGGATTGTCGGCGTTGAGTCGCGTCGAATGGTCATAGGTGCCAGGGGCGTTTGCGCAAGCGTCATCGCCCGCCCAATACGTTGGAATCACGACCGTGGCGTTCATGCCTTACCCTCCCTGCAACACAAAAACGGGGCGCCGCCAAACACAGGCGACGCCCCGCGACCTAGCTGATTCCATCATACCCACTTGGGCAAATCATTGCTCGCAAGTCGCAATGTTTATTGCGGATAACCCCAAAAGAGTACCGTGGACAGGCACAATAGCCGCTCGCTCCTATGCGGCATGCTCTGCCGCCCGAGTCATGCGGGACAGGCGGACCAGCAGCATAAAGCCAACGATCAGCAACACGCCAATGGAAAGGACGCCCAGTGACGGGTTGCCGGTCAACGAGGTGACGACCGACACCAGGAAGGTGCCCATGACGCTTGCATAACGACCAAAGATGTCAAAGAAGCCGTAGTACTCGTTGGATTTTTCCTTAGGGATAATGCGGCCAAAGTAGCTACGGCTGAGCGCCTGCACGCCGCCCTGGAACAGGCCGACCATAATGGCAAGCACCCAGAATTCGAAGGCGGTCTTTAGGAAGAACGCGGCAAACAGCACAATGCTCATGTAGGCGGCGACGGCCACCAGGATCATGTTGAGCGTGCCCACGCGTCCGGCGAGCTTGCCGTAGATGATGGCGGACGGAAAGGCCACGAACTGCGTAACGAGCAGCGCCAGGACCAACTGGGTCGAATCAATGCCCAAGGCCGATCCGTAGCTGGTTGCCATGGAAATGACCGTGTGCACACCGTCGATATAGAAGAAGAACGCGATCATGTAGACCAGCACGGTCTTGTTGTGGGCGATCTCGCGCATGGTGTGTCCGACCTCGGAGAACACACCGCCCACGATGTGGCCGATAGTGTCCTCGGGACCGCGCTCGCGACCGTACTTTTGCTTATAGGTGCGAATGAGCGGCAGGGTAAAGATGAGCCACCAGGCACCAGTGATGATAAACGACAGACGCGTTGCCAGCATGGTAGGGACGCCAAGAGCGGGGCCACCCATGATGAGCGCCAGGCAGATGACGAACGGCACGGTGGAACCGATGTAGCCCCAGGCATAGCCCGAGCTGGACACGGCGTCCATGCGCTCGTCGGTGGTAATGTCGGGCAGCATGGCGTCGTAGAACGTCATAGAAGAGTTAAGGCCGATGGTGCACAGCACGTACACGGTCAAAAATGCCATGGCGGACATTGGGATAGCCTGCGCCAGGCAAAGCACCAGGCCCGTGAGGAAGAAGCCCAAGAAGAACTTGATCTTGTTGCCAGCGTAGTCGGCAAGCGCGCCCAGAATGGGCATGAGCATGGCGATGACCAGCGAGGCGATCGTCTGCGCATTGCCCCAGGCGACCACCAGGTCGGCCGAGGAAGCGCCGGTATTGATGGCGTTAAAGTAAATGGGCACCACCGAGGTATTGAGCAGCACAAGGGCCGAATTGCCCACATCATACATAACCCAGTTACGCTCGAGCTTGGTGTATTTCATGGACAGGGACCCTTCGTATTCGCCCGATATGCAGTTAGTTCATCGTACCCCAATTGTCCAGAAGCACCGGTAAGGATTCGGCAAAGGGGCACGCACAGGCCCTATTCCTCGCGGTCGAACTCCTCATCGGCATTGAGCGCGCGACCGCTGTAGTTGACGTGACTGGTCACGGCATCCATGTCACCGGTCTCGATAAAACGTGCGACCGTGCACTCGTAATCGACCAGCGCGCGATCAAAGACCTCGGGGAAACTCTCGTTCGAGACCTCGTCGGTAAAGGGATTCTTCCATGTCAGATGGCCCAGGTTACCGGTGCGCTCGGGCAGCTCCGTCGTCACGCGATGGGCAAGGCCGTCGAGCAGCGAGTAGTCGTGCACCAAGCCCTCAACCAACGAGATCGCGCGCGTCTTTGCGGAGCCGGCCGGCTCAATCGCGCGGTAAAGTCGCTGCATATTGGCAACGGCAGCACCGTACTCCCCCGCCGGAATGTCAATGCCGTACACGCGTCCGGCAACATAGCTCATCAGCACGCCGGCCACGCGATTGATGCGATCGGTGGTGACGATCTCGCCCGCCGGCGGGTAATCGTCGACCGTAGCGCCGGCGCGTTTAAGCTGCAGCATCAGTACATCCAGGTCGCTCTCGATCACGGCATGAACCTGACTGCTCGAATCCTCAAGCTCTGAATCGGACTCCACGATGCCAAACTGCTGCTCATAGACAAAGGGATGGGCGTTGCGGTCGAGCACGTAATGAGACAGCAGGCCCAGCGCAAAAGCGCGACCCAAGCTGGCGTCGCGCGGCAGCAGATGCGACACGCCGTCGCGCAGGCACGCGAACTGGCGAGACATGCGCGACCGATGCATGACCTGCGCCAGCAGCGTGCAGTCGGAAACACGCGGTGTCAGAATGTGAAAGAAAAACGGGTCGGGGCCTTGGTTGCCCAAGATAAAGGCAATGCGCTCTTCATCGGACGTGATGACGCCCTGCGGAAGACGGTCGATGCTTTCCTCGCCAAACAGATGATGGGTGATAAGCGCGGGCATAATGATCCTTTCGATTTCATTCGATGCCACCCATTATGCCCACCGCGCGCCCATGCCAAACCTGCGATGGTAAACGACGGCACGCAGACCGTCTACGCAAGCCCCAAGTGTGCTTTAACCTCGGCAGCGCGACGGCGGGACACGGGCACCGTCGAGGTTACGCGATCGAGCCTGAGCTCCATAAGACCCGTGGAACCGATCTCGACATTGTGCACGTCTTCCAAATTGACCAGATAGCTGCGATGAACGCGAATAAAGCCCTCGGAGACCAAGCGACGCTCGAGCGAAGAGATCGACTCATTGATCAGGTACGTTCCCTCGGCGCAGATGGCGTTGCAAAAATCGGCGCGCGCCTCAAAGTAGCAGACGTCTGCGGCGGGAATGAACACCTTTTTGCCCCCGCGGTCCACCGTCAGACGCAAAGGCTGGCGCGGAGCGTGGATAACACGACGGACACCCAAGGCTGCCTCGATCTTGTCGAGTGCCTTTGACAGGCGTGCGTCCTCGACCGGCTTGACGACATAATCGACGGCATCGAGGTTATACGCATCAGCCGCATACTCGGCAAACGCCGTCACAAACACAACCACCGGCGGCGTCTTTAGGTTCTGCAGCGTCTCGGCAAGCTCAATTCCCGAGCGACCGGGCATGGTAATGTCTAAAAACAGCACGTCGGGCTTGTTCGACAGAATCGACTCCACGGCTTCGGTGACATTGCCCGCCTCGGCAATCTGGCCCACACGCGTATCCTTTTCCAACAGATAGCGTAGCTCAGCCCTAATGGGAGGTTCGTCATCAACCACCAAGATGTTCCAGCCTTCGGACATATGTGCTTCCCCTCTTTTTCTCTCAATCCAACCGCGTGCTACGCCGTCAACGGCGCCGGCTCATGCGGCTCGCCGTTCAGCTCGACGATGACCTGCGTTCCCACGCCCTCCTGGGACTTCACGCGCATGCCGGAATCTTCTCCGTAAAAGAAATGGATGCGCTGAAGCACGTTGAAGAGCGCCAGGCCGCAACCTCGCTTGACGGAGCCGTCGGCGGTAATGCTCTCGGGCTCCTCCAGGCGATGTTGCTCAAACAGATGCGCGCAGACCTCTTCGCTCATACCGATGCCATCGTCCTCGACGATAATCTCCAAACCGTCATCGGTCTCGAAAGCCCTAACATGAATAGAAAGCGGCTCGGTCTCGCGCTGCGCGTGCTTGATGCAGTTTTCGAGCAACGGCTGCAAGATAAACGGCGGCACCATGCAATCGCGCACCTCAAAGTCGATATCGACCGAGACGCGCAGACGGCCGTCGCCATAACGAGCCTGCATAAGATTGATATAGCGAGTGCCCTGTTCCACCTCGTGCTCGAGCGTGGTGAGGGTATCGGAATCAGAAAGCGTCTGACGGTAGTAGTTGGAGAAGTCGATCAGCAGCGATCGCGCCTTGTCGGGCTCGGTTCGAACGAGCGACACGATGGTGCTGATGGTGTTAAACAGAAAATGAGGATCGACCTGCGATTGCAAGGCGCGCAGCTCCACGCGGGCCGTAAGCTCGTCCTGGCGCTCGAGCTCAAAGCTCGCAAGCTGCGTGGAAATGAGGTCGGCAAAGCCCGAGGCAAGCGCCGTCTGGCGCATATCGATGCTGCTCAGACGGGGATAATACAGCTCGAGCGTGCCCACGCAATGCCCGCGCACGGTAAGCGGTGCGACAATACCGGCGCGCAGGCGTGGAAAGTAGCCACCTGTCTCGGTCGAGGCATCGCGCGAGAACACGCTTTGCTCACCGCTGTTGATCACGTTGAGCGTAGTCCGCAGCACCACCGGGGTGCCCGCGGGGCATTTTGCCGAGTCCTCGCCCCAGCTTGCCAACACCTGCTTGCCGTCGGTAAAGCAGATGGCAGAGGCGATAGTTTCGGACAGGATGATCTTAGAGGCGCCTAGGGCAGCTTCGGGCGTAAGGCCGCGCGACGTGTAGGCGAATATTTTTGAAGCGATGGCGAGCGTGCGGTCGGTTGCGCTCGATGTGAGGTCGTCGGGAACGACAAAGACGTACGAGAAGAAGAAGCACAGCATGACCAAGCCGGCAATGACGACAACGGCCGGAACGGGATTGGGATTATCGGTTAGATCCCAGATGAGCAGCAGGATAAGCAGCGGAACGACAATACCGAGCAAGATGGCTTGAACCACATGCTGAGCGGTACGAAAGACCTTGGTAGAGTTGTAGCTCTTGCCCAGAATCAGCCTATTGAGATCCACCGTCATCTCCTTCTTACCGACGCACCCCATAGCAATAAAGAGGGCCGCAAGCGACCCTCTCCATTGCATTATGCAATCAAATACTGTGTTTTACATCAAGCCATCGATGAACGGTAGCTTAGGCGCTGTACTTGTTTGCCTCGCCGAAGGTGCCGCCCTCGACAATCCAGCCGTCCTTCATGATGACGTCCATGTTGTCGGTGTTGAGCACGTGGATGTCGGCGGCGACGTCACCGTTGACGACCAGCAGGTCGGCGCACTTGCCGGCCTCGATGGAACCGGTCTCGTCCTCGATGTGGCACATCTTGGCACCGTTGAGGGTGGCGCAGGTGATGGTCTCGACCGGAGTGAAGCCGATCTTGTCGACGAACTCGTACATCTCCTCGATGGAGCAAGTGCCGTACGGGGTGACGAAGGAGAAGGAGTCGGAGCCGATCGTCATGACGACGCCGCGCTTCTTGGCCTCGCGCAGGCAGTCGTAGTTGCGCTGCAGCTCCTTCTCGACCAGGGTGCCCTCGTACTTGTCGTGCAGCTCGGGAACGTAGACGGGCGGATAGGTGGCGTACCAGGTGGGCAGGAAGGCGATCGTCGGAGTGAAGAAGGTGCCCTGCTCGGCCATGAGGTCCATGGTGCGCTCATCGATATCGAAGCCGTGAATCAGCTGCTCGCAGCCAAAGCGAACGGAGTCGTAGGCAGCGGCGTGGTTGTTGTAGCAGTGGCTCCACACGGGGATGCCGACCATCTTGGCCTCTTCGACCACGGCCTGAATCTCCTCGGAGCAGTAGTGCTGGTCGCGGCCGGAGTCCCAGCGCCAGATGCCGCCACCGGTAGCCCAGATCTTGATGGCATCGGGGTTCTCGCGCAGGCGACGACGGACGGCCTTGCGCAGATCCCAAGGACCGTCGACCTGGTCACCCCAAGGATGGGATTCTTTGTTGAGCTCCTGGGTGCAGTGGTGGGAGTCACCGTGGCCGGCAACGCGGCAGAAGCCAAGGCCGGTGGCCAGAACGCGCGGGCCCTTAAAGACGCCCTTGTCGATGCAGTCACGGATCTGGATACCAAAGCGGCCGATCTCGCAGACGGTGGTGAGGCCGTGGGTGAGGCAGTCGTAGGCCTGCTTGACGGCGACGGCCTGCTTCTCGAGGAGCGGCTGCATGACCCAATCGGTGTCATCGTCGGTCAGGTTGCCCGAGAAGTGCAGGTGAGTGTCGATCAGGCCGGGAAGGACGGTCTTGCCGGCGGCGTCGATGACCTCAACGCCCTCGGGAAGGTCCTGCATAGTGCCGGCGTACTCGATCTTGCCGTTGTCGTCGACGAGAACGAGGGAGTTCTCGACCGGCTCGGCGCCGGTACCGTCGATGAGCTTGCCGCCAACGATTGCATACTTAGTGGACATGGTTCCTCCTTATGGATCCATATATGTGGGCGAGGCCGTGTTGGGTCGCGGCCTCACAAAGCTACCCAAGTGATGCCGGGTTCGGTGCGCGGGAGAGAGGATTCCGCGCACCCGATCCGCCCCGGCTAGGCGTTACTTTTTGCGGGAATTGGTGAAAGCCATGAGGGCCAGGCCAATAGCCAACCAGCCGATCACGATGCTCCACTCCACCATGTTGAGGGAGGCGGGAGAGAACGGGATCACGAGCAGGCCGATGATGATGGCGCAGGCAGCGATAGCGAGGCCGATGCCAAACTTGCCGCCGGGCACCTCGTAGGGACGAGGCAGGTCGGGCTCGGTGAAGCGCATGCGCAGGCAGGCGAGGGCGACCATGCCGCAGGAGAAGATGAAGGCGAGAGCCGACACGTTGGTCAGAGGAATGAGCATGTTCTTGCCCAGGAACGGACCGATGACGGTGATGACGCCCAGAACGACGCAGGCGAGCTTGGGAGCGCCGGACTTGGGGTCGACCTCGGCGAACTTCTCGGGCAGTTGGCCCTTGCGGCCCATGGCGAGCATGATACGGCTCGTGGCGCCGTAGAAGGAGTTCATCGGGCCCATGGGTCCAAGCGTGGCGATGACGAGCATGGCCAGGTACAGGAGCATGTTGATACCCTTGAGGCAGGCAAGCGCGGGAACCGGGCTCTTAACGAACTCATGCCAGTCGAGGATGGTGCCGAACGAGTAGATGCAGACCATGTAGAAGCCGCCGGCGGCCAGCAGGGCCAGGGAGATGATCTTGCCGAACTTGTTCCAGTTGAGGCCCTCGGCTGCTTCCTCAGCCTGCTGAGGAATGGTGTCGAAACCGGCGTAGAAGAACGGGGTCAGAACCAGGACCGACACGATGCCGGCGAACAGGCTGGCGCCCTCGGTAGCGGCCTTGCCGCCGCCAGCGCCGGTGACCTGGGAGAACACGGGCATGGCGTTGTCCGGCGAGCCGGTGAACAGCGAGACGCCCATGGCGAGCAGCATGCCGCAGAGCAGGGCCTTGGTCAGGAAGGCCTGGAGCTTGGCGGCCGAGCTGGCACCGCGGAAGTTGAGGAAGATGACGTAGGCTGCAAAGCCGAGCGCGATCAGCGTCGGGAACAGGTAGACGTCGGCGCCCAGGATGGTGTAGAGCTTGACGGCGCGCAGCCACTCAAGACCGGGCAGGCTGCCGAACATCTCGGACACGAGGGTCGAAATGGCGATGGCCTCCCACGGGCACAGGATACCGTTGCCCAGGGCCAAAAGCCATCCGGTGATGTAGCTCAGCGTACGGCCAAAGCTACGATCGACATACTCGACGATGCCGCCCGAAATGGGGATAGCAGCCGTGAGCTCGCCGAAAACAGCTCCGACGGGCACGAGGAAGATTGCACCCAAAAGGAATGCGATCATAGCGGGAACGGGACCGCCGCCCACGACCATCCAGTCGCCGACCTGCAGAACCCAACCGGTACCGATGATGGCACCGAAACCGATGGTGAAGAAGTTCCAGAGCGAAAGCGTTTTCTTCATGCCGCCGTTATCCTCGACTGCAACTTCTGCGTTCTTGTCCGTCATTGTTCCCCTCCTTTCCTTTTTGACGCCCCCTGGCGTCACCCCTTGCACGGCCTGTTTTGCCGCGCACTTTTATTTCGTGGCTTTAAGATACGGCCTTGGCGCAGCAGCTCCGCTTGTAGCTCGACCGAAGGCAGAACTGCAAAACGAGCGGCGCCGTTTTTGGGACGAACGGCGGGAGACGTCATTCGTCTTGGACGCTTTCATCTTGTCTGCTTTTGAATACCTGTTGCCGTGGCGCTTGGCGCGCGGCGCGGCAACGTTCATACCATTTGTCAGGCTTTTGGCGCACATGCCCATGTGTCGTGCATCTTTTTATGTAGGATAGACAAGTTACACATGAGGCAAGGTGATTCGAATGGCATACGGATACAATGACGGCGACCAACGGCCACAAAGCGTGCGCCTTGCCGGTCGCACCACACCAACGCCCAGAAGCACCTCCGACAACGACAACCCGCAGCGCCCCCAAGAGCAGCCCGGGGCTTCTTCGCGGCAACAAAGCCGTACCGTGCATCAGTCAGACCGCGTGAGTACGAGCACACGCCAACGCCAGACCGACACATCGCAGCCACGCCGCTACGATCGCCGTAAGACCGACTACTACGTTAAGCGCTCCTTTTCGCGACCTCAACGCGATCGCGGCAATTCCGCCCCTCACCCTGCGTCGCACGCCACAAGCCACGCGCTTCCGGCCCGCCGCCTACGCCTTACGCTTTGCTCCATCGCCGCCTGCCTCGTCTTTGTGTTTTTGGGATCCTGTATCTCCCACGGATCAGCCGGTCTTGAGCCCACTGCCGAAGACAAGCTGCTTAAAGCTCCCGTCGCGCCCGGTTACTCCTTTGCGTTCTCGACCCCACGCTCGCAATGGCAGGCCGGCGCCATGCCCCACATCTACCAAATTGACCCCGCATGGTCGGAGCTGCCCTATGCCGGCGGCACTATTCGCGAAAACGCTTGCGGTCCCACTTGCCTCACCATGGTCTATATCTTTAAGACCGGCCACACCGATAAGACGCCGGTCGATATATGCGCACTGGCCGAAGCCGGCAACTACGCCCCCACCGGTGCCACCGAGTGGTCGTTTATGACAGGCGGTGCGTGGCAGCTGGGGCTCAACGGAACACAGCTCTATAACGATCGCGAATCGATTACCCAAGCACTTCGCTCGGGTGCGCCCGTCATCGCCGCAGTGCGCCCCGGTACGTTTACCAACGTAGGCCACTACATCGTGCTCTACGGCATCGACGATGCCAATCAGATTGGCGTCTACGACCCCAACTCGGCCAGCCGCAGCGCCCGCCGCTGGGGCGTCGTAGAGGTCCTCAACGAAGTCGAAGCCATGTGGGCCTACTACTAGTCATTGGGGACAGACTTAAATGAGTGGTCATTGGGGACGCTCATGTTTGACTAGTCATTTAAGAACGTCCCCAATGACTAGGTGAATAGCAAAAGCCCCGCAGTCG
>CAJMRZ010000025.1 GCA_905215945.1 uncultured bacterium
GTAGTTTTTACGCCATTTTCATTGAAGGTTTTACGCTTGGCATCCTTAGCGCGACCCATTCCGAGCATCACATCAGAGCGTGCTTGGTTATCTCCGCTCGCACATCTCGGCAAACGAAATCAGCTTGGCATCTCCCCTGCTCGCCGCAGCTTCCTGACATCCTTGCGTAAAGCCTCGCTTCGAGAAGATCGCATAGCTTTTGTGCTGCCGCCTAAAGAGCTCGCTTCGATGCACGAGCTTTTGCAGCACGTCTTCGCCCACCGGTTCATTGCGCCATTTGCATTCCGCAAACAGCGCAGTGCCCTCGCCATCGTCAACAATCAAGTCGATTTCTTCCTGCGTATGCGTGCGATTATCCGTCCCCCACCAGCGCCCAACGCTTGCCGGAACCACATCAAGCTGGCCCGCCCGCGCGAGTTCGTACACGTATTGTCTGCATATAATCTCAAAGACCGTACCCATATAATCCGATACGTGCGGCTCAATGCGCTCATACGCCATCTCGGCCATATCGTTTTGAATCAGCCCGATGTTCTGCGGAACAAACTTGTACCAGAACCTAAACATCTGGTCGCTCAGCAGATACACGGCTCGCTTATTGCTCGTCTCGTTTAGGGGCAGCTCGCGCTCGACAATCCCAAGCGACGCCAGCTTATCCACATAGCTCTTTACGTTGCTCGCAGGGATTCCCGTAGAGCTCGCAATCTCCGAGATCTTCGAGCGCCCCTGGGCAATTGCTTGCACGATCGCATCATATTGCTCGGGATTGCGGCACTCCTGCAATAGCAGGTTACTCGGCTCCTCAAAGAGATAGCCCGTAGGAGTAAGAAAAAGACGTTTGATGTTGTCCTTGAGCGGTGCGGCAGGATCGACTTTCTCGATATATGCAGGAATGCCACCCGTCATGCCATAGCAAACTGCAGCGTCTTCGCGACCCATGCTCTGCCACAGGCCGAGGGTCGTCATAAAATCGAGCGGCATGATCTTAAACTGGGCCGTACGCCTACCGTATAGCGGACTCTCGTAGCCCAACACCTGCTCTTCCATAAACGAAAGCGACGACCCGCACAGGATAAGCATAAGCTTGGTCTCTTTGTACAAGTGATCGATCTTGTCTTGCAGCAACGAGCTGATCTCGGGATTCGATTGGGCGAGATAAGGATACTCGTCGATCACGACAATCAAACGTTCCGTACGAGCCATGGTAGCCAATGCATCGAACGCCTCGTCAAAACTACGAAACGACACGCCAGCAACACCAACGGAGCCCGCAAGTATCGCCTGGCTAAAGCCATGCAGGTTTGCCTCTGCATTGGTGCGACGAGCTTGAAAGTAAATAGCCTTCTTGCCTTGGATAAACTCTGTGATAAGACGCGTTTTGCCCACGCGACGGCGGCCGTAAATCACAGGCATCTCAAAGGAGCCCGTGCCATACAGTCGATTGAGCTCGGACATTTCCGCCGTTCTTCCGATAAACATAGGGCCATCCTTCCTTTACGTTATAGCTAGCTATATTATACCTTCCTATAATATAGCTAGCTATAACGTAATTCGACAAGCGGCGCACGCAAAAGGGTCGGTACACCACCGCACGTGGACCGTTCCGGAAAATGTATCCCGTTCTGGAGCCAAAAACTGGGCCGTAGTTTCCGCCAAACATGCCATCCGGAAAGCGTGTCCCGTTCTGAGCGCCAAATCCGGGATGCTGTCTCCGCTCCAAACAAAAGGCCCCAGCTCGCGATGGAGCCGGGGCCAAAGGCGCAGCGTATGTAGTTGATGCTGAGCGCGAACGGCCCGTCAGCAATGGTCGTCCGCGCCCTACCCTACCCGCGGTGACGGGCGCGGCTGTAGGGCGTATCCACCATGGGCAGATCCGGACGCAGCTTGCCGTCGAATGCGCGATAGGCGTTCTGCACGGCGGGCGCCGTGGGGATCGTTGCGATCTCGCCGATGCCCTTGCCGCCGTATGCCACGGGCAACAGCTCGTCCTTCTCCACGTAGATGGCGTGGATATTCGGGATCTCGGGCGCACGGAACAGCCCGAGCGTGCCGTACCTGGCCTGGGGTACGCAGTCCTTGAGCGGCCAGTCCTCGGTAAGCGCATAGCCCATACCCATGAGCACGCCGCCTTCAATCTGGCCCTGGATGGAGATGGGGTTGACCACCTTGCCGGAATCGTGCGCAGCATAGACCTCGCTCACGCGGCCGTCATCGTCCAGAATGACCACATGCGTGGCAAAACCGTAGCAGATGTGGCTCTTGGGGTTGGGAACGTCGGCGCCCAGCTTGTCGGTCGGCTCCAGATACACGTAGCCAAACTCGCACCCCTCGAGCGCCTTGATGGCGGCCGCAGGATCCTGAGGATGCATGCCCTGGCCGGCGACGAGTTCCTGCGTGTGCAGCTGATAGGCGCGACCGTCGTCGTACTCGATCTTGACGCCGTCGCCATGCGCGCTCACGGGAGTATCGGGTGCAGGCTTGCCGGCCTCGATGTCAAGCATGGCATCGCGCAGCAGGAAGGCGGCACCGCGCACGGCCTCGCCGGTCACGACCGTCTGACGCGAGCCAGACGTGGTGCCGGAGTCGGGAGCGTTCTCGGTGGAGCACTCGCCATTGGCGATGCAGCGAAGCGGCAGACCGCAGGCCTCGGCAACGTCTTGCAAAAAGACGGTGTTACAGCCCTGGCCGATGTCGGACGTGGCGGCGTAGACCACGGCGCGGCCATCCTCGATGCGAATCTTGCAGCGGCCGGCATCGGGCAGGCCCACGCCCACGCCGGCGTTCTTCATGGCGCAGGCGATACCGGCGTGTCCGGGATGCGCGTAGTAGGCATCCTTGACCTCAAGCAGCGTCTCCTTCAGCGCCGTGGAGCAGTCGGCAATCTGGCCGTTGGGCAAAACTTCGCCCGGCTCGATGGCGTTACGGTAGCGGATCTCCCACGGATCCAGGCCGACCTTCTCGGCCAGCAGGTCGATCAGGCTCTCGAGCGCAAACTCGGACTGGCAAACGCCAAAGCCTCGGTACGCACCGGCGGGCGGGTTGTTGGTGTAGTAGCCAAAGCCGCGAATGTCGGTATTCTGGTACTTGTAGGGGCCGACGGCATGCGTACAGGCGCGCTCGAGCACCGGGCCGCACAGCGACGCGTAGGCGCCGGTATCAAAGTTGATCTCGCAATCCAGGCCGGTAAAGTTGCCCTCGGCGTCGCAGCCCAGCGTAAAGGTGCCGTCCATGGCGTGGCGCTTGGGATGGAACGCGAGCGACTCGGCACGCGTGAGCTTGCACTTCACGGGACGCTGGAACTTATATGCGGCGAGCGCGGCCAGATGCTGGATGGACACGTCCTCCTTGCCGCCAAAGCCGCCGCCCACGAGCATGGTCTCGACGACCACGCGCTCGGGCTCGCTATCCCAGCCAAACATGTGGGCGCACTCTTTACGCGTGTCGTAGGCGCCCTGGTCGGTCGACTGCACCTTGACGCCGTTCTTGTACGGGAAGGCGACGGCGCACTCGGGCTCCAAGAAAGCATGCTCGGTAAAGGGCGTAGTAAAGCGCTGCGTCACGGTGAACGCGCTCTCCGCCAGCGCCTTGGCGGCGTCGCCACGCGTCACATGGCGGCTCTGGCACACGTTGTCCTTGAGCTCCACCGTGTTGCCAAAGGCAAAGAAACTGTCATGCAGGCGCGGGGCGTCGGCAGACCTGGCCTCGGCGATGTTGCGCACGGGCTCCAGCGGCTCGTAATCGATCTTTACGAGCTTCTTGGCCTTCTCGAGCGTCGCCTCGTCCTCGGCAACCACCAGCACGATGGCATCGCCCACGCAGCGAGTGATATCGCCCTGGGCGATCATGACGTCCCAGTCCTGGATAAGGTGGCCGACCTGGTTGACCGGCACGTCCTCGGCTCGCAGGATGCCCACCACACCGGGCAGGGCCTCGGCCTTGGAGGTGTCGATGGAGAGCACGCGGGCGCGCGGATACTTGGAGCGAACGGCGCTGGCATAGGTCAGGCCCGGCTGATCGAGCTCGTCGATGTCGTCGGGATACTTGCCCTCGCCGAGCACCTTCTTGCGCACGTCGATACGGAAGGCGCGCTTGCCCACGCCGTAGTCATCGCCGCGCTCCAGGTCCTCGTCGATCTGCTTTTCGCCGCGGAGCACCGCAGCGGCCAGCGCAATGCCCTCGATAATCTTTTTGTAGCCGGTGCAGCGACAGACGTTACCGCGAATGGCGTACTTGATCTGCTCCTCAGTGGGCTCGGGGTCCTCGGCGATGAGCGCCGCACCCGCCATGACCATGCCGGGAATGCAAAAACCGCACTGCACGGCGCCCACGGCGCCAAAGGCGTACACAAAGGCCTCGCGCACGTCCTCGGGCAGGCCCTCGACGGTCACGATGTTGCGGCCGGCGGCAAGAGCGGTGGTCAGCACGCACGCCTTGACGGCCGCACCGTCCACATGAATGGTGCAGGTGCCGCAGGCGCCCTCGGAGCAGCCGTCCTTGGCGGAGTGAATGTGCAGGTCGTCGCGCAGATAGCGCAGCAGTGGCTTGTTCTGAGTCGTCGTGCACTCGACGCCGTTAACGGTAAAAGTGAATTCCTGTGCCATGGTGATTCCCTTCTACACGCCGGCGGCGATGCCGGTGCGGTCGTGGATGGCGCCATGCGGGCAGACGACGGCGCACATGCCGCACGACAGGCAGTCCACGCCGTCGATATGGGCGCAGTTGTCCTCGATGCGGATAGCGCCGGCAGGGCACTTTTTGACGCACATACCGCAACCGATGCAGCTCGTGTCGCAGACCTTGCGCGCAATGGCGCCCTTATCGGTGTTGTTGCAGCGCACCAGAATGTTCTGGTAGCCGGGGACGAAGGCAATCACGCGCTGCGGGCACGCCATGCCGCACAGGCCACAGCCCGTGCACTTGGAGCGGTCCACGCGGGCGATGCCATCGACCAGCGCAATGGCGCCGTGGGGGCAGGCCGTGACGCAGGCGCCACAGCCAATGCAGCCTTCGCTGCAGTGGGCGTCGCCGCCTGCGGAGGCGCAACCGCTTCCGCAGGCAACGTAGGCCACGTTATGTTGAATGGATTTGGCCATAAGAGACTCGCCTATTTCTTAAGAAGGTACGAATAGTTGTCGCGCACGGCCCTGATGGTCAGGCGGACGGCCTCGGGCAGACCGGTGTTGACGGCATCGACCGAGACGGTGCGGACCGTGCCGGCGACGCGGACCTTAAAGTGGTCCTCGTCCACGGCCAGGAAGCCCTCGTTCTCGGAGTTCTCCATGTCCTCCTCGCTCCAGAACAGGGTGAGCTTGTCCTTGTAGGGACGACCCTCCTGGTAAGGGCAGAACACGGCGCAGTTGCCGCACTCATTGCACATGCCGTCGACATGGACGACCTGATGCTTGGCCAGGCCCGGCACCTTAATGGCCACGTTGGCGCGGTTGGGGCACACGTCGCAGCAGACCTCGCACACCGAGCCGCAGCCCAGGCAGCGGGTCTTGGTGCAGTTGCGCTTGTCGCGGCACAGCGACCCCTTGCGCTCGTAGCAAGTGTCCTCGCGGCCGGCCTGCTCGTTGCAGTCGGCGTACTTGTTAAAGTCCACGCCAGCGATGGCGCGGGCGACTTCGGCGGCGTCGGCAATAGCCTCGACCACGGTGGCCGGACCGCGACGACAGTCGCCCGCAGCCCAGACGCCCTCGACACCGGTGGAGGTGGCGGCAAGGCGGCCGCGACGGTCGTGCTCGACGCCCGCGGCATCGTACAGGCTGGCATCGATACCCTCACCCACGGCGCAGATCACCGTGGTGGCGGGAAGCTCAACGGTCTCGCCCGTGGCGACAGGGCTGCGACGGCCGCTTGCATCCGGCTCGCCAAGCTCCATAACATCGCAGGTCAGCACGGCGCCGTTGAGTGCCTTGGGAGCCAGCAGCTCGCAGAACTCAACGCCATCGGCAAGAGCAAGATCGAGCTCTTCCTCGTCGGCGGGCATCTGCTTCTTGGTGCGGCGATACACCAGGCGCACGTTCTTCACACCAGCCAGGCGCTTGGCCACGCGGGCCGCATCCATGGCGGTGTTGCCGGCGCCAATGACTACGACGTCCTCGCCCAGCTCGAGCTTCTCGCCCCTCTTGGCGGCCTCGAGGAACTCCAGCACGTCGAGCTCGGCGCCCTCGCCCAAGCCCGCAGAGCCGGGCATCCAGGCACCGGTGGCCACGACAACGTCGGTAAAGCCCTGAGCCTTGAGCTCGCCGATGGACTCCACGCGAGCGTTGAGCTGCACCTTGGCGCCAAAGGCCAGGCAGAGCTCGGCATCGTGGGAGATGTCGTCGCTCGCGATACGGAACTCGGGGATCACGTGACGGACCACGCCGCCAAGCGAATCGCGGGCCTCGAAGATGGTGACGCGCACGCCGGCGCGCGTCAGGAAGAACGCCGTCGCCAGTCCGGCCGGGCCGCCGCCGATAACGGCAACATTGCGCTCGCTGTCGTTGGCGATGGCCTGGGCGCGCAGCTTGGGCAGCACGGCGGTCATGGCCTCGCGGGCGGCCTTGAGCTTGCTGGCGCGAATCTGGGCGCCCTCGGGCTCGTAGAACGCACGCTCGCAAGCGCGGCCGCAGGGATGCGGGCAGATGGTGCCGGTAATGAACGGCAGGGCGTTGCGCTCGATGATGATGTTGAGTGCGTCCTCGTAGCGGCCCTCGTCAACAGCCGCCAGATAGGCGGGAATATCCTGCTGGATGGGGCAGCTCGTGCGGCACGGCGTGGTAAAGCAGTCGGAAAGCGGGCTCTTGCCGGCGACCTTGCGGTCGGGCAGCGGACGCAGCGGCTTCTTGTAGAGCGGGTTGGTGAGCGAATCGGCCTGGATCGCGGCCACGGCGTCGAGCGAGACGCCCGCGAACGGCTTGCCATCCAGATCGGTGAACTCGCCGGCCATCTGGCTAAAGCGCTCGTAGCCACCGGGCTTGAGCACGTCGGTCGCCAGGGTAACGGGCCAAATGCCGGCATCGTACAGGGCGCGGATGTTGTAGACCGTGGCACCACCGGAGTAGCTGATGCGCAGCTTGCCATCGAACTGCTCGGTAATGCGGCGGGCGGCCTCGATGGTCAGCGAGAACAGCGAACGGCCGGACATGTACATCTCGGTAGAGGGCAGCTCGTTCCTCGTCACGTCGACGGGGAAGGTATTGGTCAGCTTGACGCCAAACTCCAGGCCGCGCTCGGCGCACAGGGCAATCAGGCGCTCGAACATAGGCACGGCATCGGCCCACTGCAGGTCCTCGCGGAAGTGCGTGTCATCGAAGACGATGTAATCAAAGCCCAGCTCGTTGAGGCGCTGACGTGCAAACTCATAGCCCAGCAGCGTGGGGTTGCACTTGATGTAGGTGTTGAGGCCCTTCTCGGTGATCAGATAGGTCGCGATGCGCTCGATCTCGGCCGGCGGGCAGCCGTGCAGGGTGGACTCGGTGATGGAGTTGGAAACGCGTGCCGGGATGGACTCGACAAACGCGGCGTCGACATGCTCAAACTTGTCCAGGTTGGCGAGCGCCCATGCGCGGCACTCGTTCCAGACGTCGGAGCCGCTAGCGTCCTTCATGCCCTCAATGTACGCATCGACCTTGGGACTCTTGATGCCCTCGAGGTCATAGCCCACGGACATGTTAAAGACAAATCCGTCCGGGCTGCCCAGGCCGTACTCGCGAGCGATGAGGTGGCAGGCAAACCATGCCTTCACGTACTCGGCAAAAGCCTGCGGAACCTCGAGCTCGGTCGACCACTCGCAGTTGTAGCACTCGTCCTGTGCCACAATGCAGGGCTTGTTCACACACTTGGAGAGCTCCTCGCCGTCCATAACCTGAACGGTCTTGAGCTCAAAGAAGCGGGAACCGGCCACGTAGGATGCCACGATGTTCTGGGCAAGCTGCGTGTTGGGGCCGGCGGCCGGGCCAAACGGAGTCTCGATGCGCTCGTCAAAAATGGGAAGCGCTCCCTCCTGGTTGGCCGTGACCATCTTGCGCACGCCAAAGATGGCGCCCTGAGTCTTGTGCTCCTCGATGATCCAGTTCATCAGCTGCGAAAACGGGATCGGCCTCATGATGTCGCTCATAATGAGCTCCTCTCTGTAACGCCCGGCGAGACCGCGCGGCGGGCGCAAATACGGTGTAGCGCTAGCACAGCGCCGGCGACCCCGCGGAGGTCGCCTATACGCGCATCGAATGCGGCGAAACATCCGACGCACGCGAATCTACTTGTGAATTAGTAGGCGCGATCGTTGAGCGTGCTCCAGAGCTTCTTGGACTCAGCCATGGTCCACGCGTTGATCTTGTCCTCATCAATGCCAACGAACTCGCGATCCTTGTACAGAACCTTGCCGTTGATGATGGTGGTACGGCAGTTTTTGCCCATCATGCCAAAGAGCATGTGGCCGTCGATGTTCTCCTCGCTCAGCGGCGTAAAGGGCTTGTAGTCCATAACGATAACGTCGGCGGCAGCGCCGGCCTCGAGCACACCAAGCTTGCGATCGAAGTACTTGCTCGCCATCTTGGCGTTGTTCTCAAACAGCATAGTCATGGCCTCGCACCAGCCCACGTTGGGCATAGCGGCGTTGTGGCGCTGAATGATCAGGAAGACCTTAAGGCTCTCGAGCATATCGTGGGTGTAGGCGTCGGTGCCCATGCACACGGGGATGCCGCGGCGGAAGAACTCGAGCACGGGGGCGCAGCCCACGGCGTTGCCCATATTGGATTCGGGGTTGTTGACCAGCCAGGTGCCGGACTCCTTGACGATATCCATCTCGGCAGGCGTCACGTGGATGCAGTGGCCCAGCATGGTGTCGGGACCAAGCAGGTTGTGCTGCAGCAGGCGCTCGACGGGGCTGATGCCACCGCGGTTGAGGCGGGAGTCCCACACATCGTTCATGCCCTCGCACACGTGGATGTGGAAGCCGGTCAGGCCGTTGTTGGCCTCGGCCATCTTGTCCATGGTCTCGTCCGACAGCGTAAAGGTGGCGTGACCGCCAAACATGGCGGCGATCATGTGGTTGTCGTTATCGCGACGCTCCTTGGCGGCCCACTGGGCAAATTCGGCGTTCTCGGCAATGGCCTGGTCGCATTTTTCCTGGCCACGGCGATCGGAAACCTCGTAGCACAGGCACGAACGCATGCCCAGCTCCTGAGCTGCATCCTTAATGGTAAAGAGGCTTCCCGGGATCTCGCAGAAGCTCGCATGGTGATCGAAGATCGTGGTGACGCCATCACGGATGGAGTCCAAAATCGTAGCATAGGCGCTGGCCTTGGTGCCGTCGAGCGTCAGGTTGTCGTCGATCTTCCACCACTGCTGCTCGAGATTCTCCAAGAAGTTGGTGGGGTTGCAGCCCTTAATGGCAAGGCCGCGGGCCAGACCCGAGTAGATGTGGGTGTGGCAGTTGATAAGTCCGGGCATGATGAGGTTGCCCTGGGCATCGACGTACTCGGCATCCGGGTACTTGGCCTTGAGCTCGCGCTCGGGGCCCACTTCGACGATCGTATCTCCGTCAATGGCGACCGCACCGTTTGGAATAAACGGGGTCTGAGCGTTGCGGGTAAAGACGGAACCGTTAGCGACCAGAAGCATGGATGCTCCCTTCAACATCAGAGGCGGGGTTTGACACCTCTGACATGGCGGAGTGCGAAGCGCCGGCCTACACCGGAAACGGGCCCTCTCCCGTCAACGCTTCACCAAAGGGACAAACCCTTTGAAGTGCGGCTTGGTGCCGCATGGCGTCGGCGGACGAGGCGATGCGTCCGCCGACGAATAGCACCGAATTGGTTACTTCTTGCTCTCGGGCAAGACCAGATCCACGGCAGCGTCCTTGGCAGCATCGATGTGCTGAGCCACGACCGGCGTCTGCGGAAGGATCAGGTTAAGGACAATGGCCATGATGGCGGTGGGGGTTACGGCATTGGAGCCGATGACGGTGGACACCCAGGCGGGCATACCCTCGCCGGCAAGGCAACCGCTGGCCATCCAGATACCCAGGCCAAAGACGACGGAGGTACCGACGATGGTGGTAGTGCGCTGCGTGAGGCCCTCGCGGGTGAACATGCGCACGCCGTTCATGGTGATGGTGCCAAAGACACCGACGGTCGCGCCGCCGATGACGGGCTGCGGGATAGCGGAAAGGACGGCAGAAAGCTGCGGGAACAGACCGGCGATGGCAAAGACGGCCGCGATGATCACAAAGACCCACTTGTTGACGACCTTGTTGGAGCAGATGATGCCCACGTTCTGGCCAAGGGCGCTGGTGGGAAGACCGCCCAGCAGGCCGCCGACCATAGAGGTGAGGCCCTGGGACACGATAGCGCCGGAGAGCTCGCGCTCGGTGGGCATACGGTCGATGGAGCCCAGGCAGGCGGCGGACACGTCACCGATAACCTGGATGGCAACCATGGGGAACACGACGGCGAGGGTAATGCAGACCTCGGGATCAAACTCGAGCGCGTAGGGCATAACCTTGGGAAGGGCGAAGACCTGAGCGGTGGCGACGCTGGAGAAGTCGATCATGCCAAAGGGAATCGAAACGATCATGCCAACGATCATGCCAAAGAACACAGATCCCAGCTTGAGCGTGCCCTTGCCAAAGTTGGCGAGCGCAAAGACTACGGCAAAGGTGATAAGAGCGACGCACCAGGCCTGCGGGGTGCCCCACAGCGGCGTACCCATACCGCCGGCCATGTACTTGACGGCCGTGGGATACAGTGAAACGCCGATGGAGAAGATGACCGTACCGGTCACGACGGGCGGGAACAGCCACTTAATCTTGCTGTAGGCCAGACCAAAGAGGACCGCGACGGCACCGCCGACAATCTCGCCGCCCAGCAGCGCACCAAAGCTAAAGCCCGAGGCACCCATGGCCTGCAGGGCCGGCAGGAACGCGAACGAAACGCCCATGACGATGGGCAGGGCCCCCGCCGATACGACGGAAGGGAGCGAAGGCCTGAAGGGCCGTGTCGATTGCCGAAAGAATGAGCGCGACCTGAATGATGTCGGTGCTCTGCTGGCTATTAAAGCCGTAGACGCCGGCCATGATGACCGCCGGGGTAATAATGCCGGCAAACGATGCCAGTACGTGCTGAAGGGCACACGGGATCATTTCCTTAACGGGCGGCATGCCTTCGCGAGTGAACAGGGCTTCAGTGCCGTTCGTAACCGTCTCCTGGGCCATTTGACCACCAATCCTCGAAGTAGTTGTTTTCGCATCTAACGCTCTATTGTGACGCAGTGCGGGGGTGAGGTTGTGCCTTCGTTGGATATCGTATTAAAGATGATTCTCATTCTCAATAATAATTTTTTGTTATCAGACTATTCTTGAGCTGAGATGATGCATTTCCGCAGGTCAGGAAAGTGTCCGGTCAAAATAACATCTAACTTTTCTTTTGGTCGACCGTTTACCGCCAAATTCCTACCGTTCGTCTGTATTACGCAATGTACCTGCTGATATACGAGATGATGAGCAGCGTGTTACCATGATAAAAAATTGTTATGAACACTTCGATAGAACCAAAAGGAGTTGCCCGTGAACGAGACCGTACGTCGCTTTTTGCCGATGGTCGATTTCCTGGAGCAGATACTCGGCAAAAACAGCGAAATCGTGCTGCATGATTTCTCGGATCCCGACCACGCCATCGTCGATATTCGCAACGGCATCGTGAGCGGCCGCAAGGTCGGCGGTCCCGCCACCGATCTAGCACTCAAGATCATGCACGATGCCAAGTATCGCGACCTGCCGTTTATTACGGGCTACGAGGGGCGCGGTGCCGGTGGCAAGACGTTGGAGTCGGCGACGTACTTTATCCGCGAGAATGACGAGATTGTCGGTATGCTCTGCGTCAACACCGACCTCTCGACCGTGCGCTCCATCAACGCCATGGCGCAGCAGCTCATGGCGTGCTTCGACGCTGTGCCAAGGCAGGCGGAGCCCGCGTCTATCGAGGTCGAAAGTCTTTCGGAGTCTACACAGGAGCTCATCGACCGCAGTATTTCCGAGTTGCTCGAAAGCCGCGGGCAGGATGTCGCCTCGCTTGGGCAGGCCGATCGCGTGGACGTTATTCGCCACCTTAACGGCAACGGCGTATTTATGCTCAAGGGCGCTGTTGCCCGCGCTGCCACCTCGCTGGGCATCTCGGAGCCCAGCGTCTACCGCTACCTGCAAAAAGTCCGCAAGGAGGGCTAATCCGCTGATTCCTTGGGGGCGGAGGAAAACGGATTATTTTTGTCGCATCGCTTGACAAAAGACCCTGCAGCTCGCACTGCAGGGTCTTTTTGCATGTCATGTTTAGTTGTGGCCAACGCCTTAGAGAGCGGCGACGACCTCGATCTCGACCAGACCGCCGGCCGGAAGGGCGGCAACCTGGAAAGCGCTGCGCGCGGGGAACGGAGCCTCGAACTTGGAAGCGTAGATCTCGTTCACGGCAGCGAAGTCGGCGATGTCGGCCAGGTAGACCGTGGTCTTGACGACATCGGCAAAGGTGGCGCCGGCGGCAGTCAGCAGGGCCTCGACGTTAGCAAGGGACTGCTTAGCCTGGGCCTCAACGCCCTCGGGCATCTTGCCGGTTGCGGGGTCGATGCCCAGCTGGCCGGACAGGAACACCATGTTGCCGGTCTGGATGCCGGGGGAATACGGGCCGATGGCTGCGGGTGCGTTATCGGAAGACACGACGGTCTTGCTCATGTTTTTCTCCTTACGATCAGATAGAGAGCGTGAGCGCGGCGTTCACACCGGGAGGCACAATTCGGTCTGAACACCGCGCTTGATTGGGATAGTAGGGGATGATTTTGCCCGATGCAAGATAATTATCAGATTGCGATAATATTTTATCGCCCAACGGCGCGTACGGGCCGCTGAACGGCGTGACTGGCGACGCGCCCGAATACTAATCCCTTTTCCTCCGTCCCCTTCGGATCACATGATCCCTTGGGAACGGAGGAAAACGGATCGTTTTTGGTGCAAAAGGGCCAGGTTTGTTTGCACCAATCTCACTTGCGCTAGATGAAGAGCTCGCATTCCTTCCGCGCGACGCAAACCTTGCTCAGCATCTGGGAAACAGCAGATAGCTTGTTGTGATCAAG
>CAJMRZ010000026.1 GCA_905215945.1 uncultured bacterium
GTCCTGATGCAGGTTATGATGGCAGGGCTTTGGCATCTGCCTTGTCCTGGCGCTCGCGATAGAGGGCCTCGACTTCTTCGACTTCAAAACGAGAATCGCAGTAGTCGCAGACGAGCTTTTGCTCGGCACTGGCAAAGTGAAGGGGGCCGCCACACGCGGGGCATTGATAGTTGACGCTCTCGAAGGCCATGATCGGTCCTTTCGCTGCCGGAGGCTATGCGCCGATGGCGCCGCCGCAGTATTCGCAGCGCCCGCTGGCATCGGGAATGGTGGTTGCACCGCAGAAGGGGCAGGGGACCGCGGTCTTGGGGGCCTTAGCGGCCACGACGCTGTCGCGCGTCTCCTGGCGCAGCTGCACCAGCGCGTCGCGGACCTCGGTTGCCTGGCGCTTGGCCTCGCGATATTCGATGGAGCCGCGCTGATCGATGGTGGAGTCGTTCACGCGCAGGTTGATCTCGGTAAAGTACGGCGTGTTGACGTGGATGGTCAGATTAAAGTCGTAATCCAGGTCGTAGCGCGGCGGGTTGTAGCTCTCGCGCTCGCCGTCCTTGGTCTCGCGATAAATCTCGGTGCGCTGCTCGTCGATATCCATATCGCAGCCGAGTACCTGCGAGAACTCGATGATGTCGGGATTGGCGTCGCGCCAGCGGCTCTGCGAAGTGATGATCAGCAGTCCCGCGTCTTCATCGAGCATAATATTGGTGCGCCCGGCAGAAAGCGTGCGCGTGGGGTTGAACGAAGACAGGCGCTCGGCGTTGGCCTCGCGGTAGGCGAGTTGCTCACGGATATCGTCCGCGGTGCTGGAGCGATAGCCGTGAAAGTAGGGGGAGAGCTTGCCGGCGCACTCTTTGCACAGGTAGCCTTCATTGATTTTTGTCTTACCTAGAAGTCCCAGCTCGGTACCGCAAATCGCGCACTCTTTCTTCTCGAACATCTTGTCAAAGAAGCCCATGGCTGCCTCCCATCAACAGGTAGCGTGTGTCACTTTTGATGATGGGGGAGTGCGCGATCCTTCGCGATACCCAGACGGCTCAAGGAGTCTCCACAACTGGGACACATGGCCCATTTTTTGATTGGACGCCGGGGACACTCTTCGGCCACTCATTGGGGACGTACTTAAATGAGTGGTAGTTGGAGACACTCCTGGCCGAGCTAGAGATCGCGCGCGTCCCTTCTGGTCCATGCGGCTCAAAATCGCGGCGTGATGTGGACGGCTGGGGTCGAATTGGCAGCATTTCGAGCCTGGCTTCGATATTGAGACTGGTTCTTTATTAAAATAGATTTCCAGACAATTGAGCAGCTGGGGGTTAACCATGAGGGGCATGGGAGACATAACCGCATATTTGCGTCGGGGCATTCGGGAGATTATATGCCTGGCGCTGTTCTTCTTCACGTTTTTGGCGTGCGAGTATCTTTTTGATGTGCGCATGGCCGAGTTCGTGTCTCCGAACGAGGTCGTTATTTATGAGAGCCTTGTCATCGGCGCGAGCGTGATTGGCTTTTTTGTGCGTCCCATTCTGTACTATCGCCGTCCCCATGCTATCGACGCAACGAGTGACGTCACGGGCGTTTTGCTGGTGGCGGCATTGCTGCTGTTGATTATGGCGGTTCAGGTTGAGGTGGTAATTGCCGGCGGTTTGGTGGCGTGCTGCGCGCTGGGCTACTGCGGATCGACTGCTCATGCAAATTTTGCGAGGCGCTTTGCGCGAACGCCCTGCTTGGCGCGCGCCGCCGCACTTTCTTACGCCATGGGCGTTCTGGTGCAGGTTCTCAACCACATGGTGATGCCTGTCGGCATTCCTCAGCAGGCTGTTCTGGTCGTCTGTGCGATCGCGCAGGTGGCGTTGCTCCACGGTGCCCGACGCGCCAAGCTGCGCGACGAGTCCGATCCCAACTTTGAACCCAGTGCTGCCGGGCTTTCGGTAGATGCTCTGGAATATGGCGCCAAGTGGCATGACGATCCCGAGGCAAAGGCGGCATTCCGTCGCGCCGTAGTTCGCCTGACCGTGGCGACGGCGTATCTTTCCAGCGTATTCGCCGCTCTCAACGCGGGCTTCACGACCCTGCATGCTGTCGGAACCGTCGATTTGGGCGATTGGCCGCGCCTGCTGCTTGTCGTGAGCTCGTTGGCCGCCGGCGCACTATTTGACCTGCACGACCGCTCGTATATGAATATCGGCATGACATGTGTCGCCATGCTGTCCACGCTTTCGTTCTTTGTGCTCATCATCGATGGCAATGGCGGCAACGAGCTTGCTGCCACGATCATCTTTTATCTGGGCTCGGGCTTTTTCGTGGTGTTCTTTACCACAAAATATGCCGCCGTCTCGCTCTATGCGCGCTGGTCATATTTTTGGCCGTGCATGGGTCGCGTCGTCAACAACGTGTGCTCGATGTTCGTGACGGCGCCGGCAGTGGCGATTATCTCGAGTCAAAATGTGCTGGCTGCGGTCGGTGCAGCGCTCGTGATGTTTGTGGGCATTGCGATTACGCTGCTGGGGCAGTTGGGGCAACGGGCCGATGATGTCGTGATGCAGGACGGCCTGCCGCTTGCCACTGATGATCTTGGTGGGGATCTTGCGCCCACATGCTCCGACCCCGAGCCCGTGGAGGCAGCGGAGCTCACGTCCGATGAGCGCCTCGATGCCTTCGTCGCCACCTTTGAGCTTACAGAGCGCGAGCGCGATGTTCTTGAGGCCTTGGTCGTTTCGGACCAGAGCGTTCAGGACATCGCCACAACGCTTTTCCTTTCGCGCTCCACGCTCTATCGTCACATTTCCTCGATCAACAAAAAGACCGGCACCACCTCACGTGTTGCCCTTATCAACTTCTTCTGGTCCTGGACACCCAAGGACTAGCTAATCCTCCAATAAGTTGCGGTGGAATAGTCCCTAAATTAAAGTCACGGGACCTTAAACAGGAACTATTTCACCGCAACTTATAGATGCGGCGTCGACTAGGACAAATCGTCTTCGTAGGGCATCAGGTCTGCTAGGTAGCCTTTTTCCTTGAGCATCGCCTCGATCTCGTCGAGGGTCTGTTCGTCCTCCGCCGCAATGCGATGGAAGTGATAGCCGCTCGTCACCGTTAGCAGCGGAAAGCTCTTGCCGCTCTCGATATCGCGCAGATAGCGCTCGACATCGCGACGATTGCGGATGTCCAGGTCGGCCGTAATCTTACCGTACACGCGGTGATTGACAATCACGTTGAGCACGGCGCCGCCGGCGTCGACGATACTCGTGAGCTCATCGCCTGCCTGCTCCACGCTGTGGCGAACCTTGACCAAGCGCGTAGGCACGGCGGGGCTGCTGGGGGCCTCCTGCAGCACGTAGCCGCGATTGGTCGCTACGATATCGTGCCCATCGGCGCGCAGCAAGGCGATGTCTTGCACGACAATCTGGCGGCTCACACCCACCTCACGAGCAAGTGCGCTGCCCGATACGGGCCCCTTGGCCCCCTCGAGCACGGCCATGATGGCACGGCGACGCTCGCGGGCGTTCATTATTTACCGTCCAGCAGACGCAGGTGCTTAAGCGAGAGGTCGAGAATCGGCGCAGAGTGCGTCAACGCCCCCGAGCTAATGTAGTCGACGCCCAGATCAGCCAGGGCGCGGATATTGCTGGCATCCACGTTGCCCGAGCACTCGGTCTTGGCGCGGCCGGCGATAAGTTCAATAGCGGCGGCCATGTCGTCATGGGTCATGTTGTCGAACATGATGATGTCGGCGCCGGCCTCCACGGCCTCGCGCACCATGTCCAGGTTCTCGCACTCGATCTCGACCGTCGTGGTAAACGATGCATGGGCGCGCGCCATCTCGATCGCGCGCGTCACGCCACCGGCGGCATCGATGTGGTTGTCCTTGAGCATGACAGCCGTCGACAGGTTATAGCGGTGGTTGCTGCCACCGCCGATCTCGACTGCCGCCTTTTCAAACACACGCATGCCCGGTGTGGTCTTGCGCGTGTCGACGAGCACGGTCTTGGTGCCCTCGAGCGCAGCCGCCATCCGATGCGTGTAAGTAGCGATGCCGCTCATGCGCTGCAGGTAGTTGAGCGCCACGCGCTCGCCCGAAAGCAACACGCGCGCGTCGCCGCGCACCTGACCCACATGGTCGCCGGCGTGCACCTCGTCACCGTCGGCAACGTCGAACAGCACCGAGCTCTGCGAATCCAGCAGCTCAAAGGTGCGAGCGAACACATCCAGGCCGGCAATGATGCCATCGGCTTTGGCGATAAGCTCCACCGTGGCGGGGCGCGCCGTGGGGCACACGCTCGCCGTGCTCACGTCCTCAAACGTAATGTCCTCGCGCAGAGCCTGCAGAATCAGATCATCGACGACGAGCTTCATGGTAATGGGATTCATGGTCTACTCCTCCACGGCCTGCGTGCCGGCGGCACGGGCCAAATCATCGATTGCAAGGGTGTCGGCGCTCAAGGCGCGGTGACGCCCGTCGAGCGCGGGCTCGCCCGCCTGCTCCACGGCCAGCGACTCGCCGGTACGCATGTACCACGCGGCGCGACGACCCCAGACCAGCGCCTCGAGCAGGCTGTTTGATGCAAGGCGATTCTTACCGTGAACGCCGTTGCAGGCCGTCTCGCCCGCGGCGTAGAGCTCGGGCATCGAGGTGTGGCCGTCCTTGTCGACCCACACGCCGCCCATAAAGTAGTGCTGCGTGGGCGTAACGGGAATGGGCTCGTCCAAGATGTCGCGGCCGTCCTCCAGGCAGCGCGCGCGGATATTGGCAAAGTGCCCGGTCACCACGTCGCGCTCGACGGGGGCAAAGCTCAGCCACTCGTGCTCGGTGTCATCCTGCTTCATCTGCTCGCGGATGGCGGCGGCGACAACGTCGCGCGGCTGCAACTCGTCGGTAAAACGCTCGCCGGCGGCGTTGAGCAAAATCGCGCCCTCGCCGCGGCAGCTCTCGCTGATCAGGAAGGTGCGACCCGGCTGCGGCGAGAACAGACCCGTGGGATGGATCTGCACGTAGTCCAGGTGCTCCATCTTAATGCCATGCTCCTGAGCAATGTAGCAGGCATCGCCCGTGAGCTGCGGGTAGTTGGTCGAATGGTCGTATACGCCGCCGATACCGCCCGTCGCCCACAGCGTGTGGCGGGCATGGATCTTAAACGGCTCGCCGACATGCACGCCCTCGGCGGCATTTGTCAGCTCGTCGGCGGGACGAACCGAGTTGTCCTCGTCCACGGGAACGGCGACGATACCGGTGCACACCGTGTCGCCGTCACGCTCGCCCGTCAGGATGTCGGTCATGGCCACGTGCTCCAAAATCTGCACGTTGTCCAGCTTGCGGACAGCCTGAAGCAGCTTGGTCGTAATCTCCTTGCCGGTGATATCGGCATGGAAGGCGATGCGCGGACGGCTGTGTGCGCCCTCGCGGGTAAAGTCGAGGCTGCCATCGGCCTTGCGCTCAAAATCCACGCCCATCGCTAGCAGGTCGTTGATGACCGAGCGGCTCGAGCGGATCATGATGTCGACGCTCTCGCGGCGGTTCTCGTAGTGGCCGGCGTGCATGGTGTCCTCAAAGAAGGCATCGTAGTCCGAGCCTTCGGGCAGCACGCAGATGCCGCCCTGCGCGAGCATCGAATCGCACTCGTCGACCGCGCCCTTGGAGAGCATGATCACGCGCGTGCTCGTCGGCAGGTTGAGCGCCGCGTACAGGCCCGCCACGCCGCAGCCGGCAATGACGACGTCGCACTCCATATCGGGGTATTGCTTGGTTTCCACAGGAATCCTCTCCCTTGAATGTGGCATAAGGGACCATCCCTCATGCCACATTGTTCTAGCGCGCTGCGTACTCGAGCATACGGTCAAGCGTAAGTTTGGCCTGGTCGGCAGCCTCGTCCGACACACCGATCTGCACCTCACCCTCGCCCGTCTCCAGGCAGCGCACGAGCTTTTCGAGCGTGATGAGGTCCATGTTGACGCAGGTGGGCTGCACCGCGGGGAAATAGAACTTCTTGCCGGTGCCCTGGCAGCGGCGCTCGAGCTCGTAGAGCACGCCGCGGACCGTCACGATAATGAACTCGCTCGCGTCGGACTCCTCGGCATACTTAATGATGCCGGCGGTGGAGCCGATGTAGTCGGCCTCGGCCAGAACGTCGGCCTTGCACTCGGGGTGCGCCAGCACGAGCGCGTCGGGGTGGGCCTCCGTCGCGTCGACGATCTGCTCGACGGTGATGATGTGATGGCGCGGGCAGTAGCCGTTGTTGAGGATGACGTGCTTTTGCGGCACCTGCTCGGCTACGAAGCGGCCCAGGTTCTGGTCGGGAATGAACAGGACGTGCTGCTGCGGCAGCTCGGACACGATCTTGACGGCGTTGGAACTGGTGACACACACGTCACTCCAGCTCTTGATCTCAACCGTGGAGTTGACGTAGCACACCACGGCCAGGTCGTCGCCGTACTCGGCGCGGGCGGCGTCGACCGTCTCGCGCTTGACCATATGAGCCATGGGACAATCCGCGCCCGGCTCGGGCAGCAGCACGGTCTTGGTGGGGTTGAGCAGCTTGGCGCTCTCGCCCATAAACTCCACGCCGCACAGCACGATGGTCTGCTGCGGCAGGCTCTTGGCGAGCTTGGCCAGGTAGAAGCTATCGCCGACGTAATCAGCCACGGCCTGCACCTCGGGCGCCACGTAATAGTGCGCTAGGATCACCGCGTCACGTTGGGTTTTTAGTTGCTGAATGGCCTCGACGAGCTCTGCGGGCACCAGTGCCGCGCGCTCCGTTGCCGTCGTTGCCGATGCTAGGCCGGCCGCGATATCGCGTGCGAGCTCCGACGCATCCATGTTCGCGCTCTGTGCCATCAAGGCCCCTCTCTTTTGGCGAATCTTGGGGTTTTAGTATGACACCTAGGTTTACAGCTGACAAGACAGCTGTAAACCTAGGTGTAAAGTTGAAATAAAGATTCAATCATGTGGCAGGTCCATTTTCGAACTGGCAAGCCGAGGATAGCCGAGCTCTCGATAGCGCAGGAGGCATCTTTCGCCACCGCAATACCGCTCGGCGCGAGTTGCGCGACGTGGGGCGCAAATGGGACACGCCTCCGCGAGCGGTCCGCACCCAATGTGGCAAAATCGAACTACTAAGGGGGCTCAGAATGCTCAAGATTATTGCCTGCGACGACGACGTCGCTTTTCTAGATAGACTGCACCGGATGATCGACCGTTGGTCGAGCGAGACGGGCACGGCGGTCGATGTTGCGCTCGTCACGCGCGGCGAGGACCTGCTGGCCCGCCATGCCGCATCGCGCGCCGACATCATTCTGCTCGACATGATCATGCCGCTCGTCAACGGCATGGACACCGCGCGCGAATTGCGCCAGGCCGATACCGCCGTGCGTCTGGTGTTTCTCACCTCATCGCCCGAGTTTGCACTGGAGTCCTACGAGGTCCGCGCCTTCGACTATCTGCTCAAGCCTGTGACTTACGAACGCCTGGCGCAGCTACTCGACGAGCTTTCGAGCGTGCGCCCGGCGGCAACCGACGAACTCGTAATCAAAACGTCCTTTGGCTACCACGCCCTGCGCCTGTCCGACATCGAATATGCCGAGGCGCGCAACAAGCACGTGGTCTTCCACCTGCGCGACGGACGCGATATCGAGGCACTCGAATCGTTCCGCAGCGTCGAGGACCGTTTGGCGCAAAATGCCACCTTCTTTAAATGCCACCGCAGCTACCAGGTCAACCTGCGCAATATCGATCACTTTGACCGCACGGACATCGTCATGCGCTCGGGTGCGTGCATCCCGCTTTCGCGCAGCTGCAAGCAGGGATTCCAAGACGCCTACTTTGCGGTTCGCTTTGAGGGTGGGAGACACTGATGGCCTCCTCGGTCGAAATGGTCCTTTGGGCAATCCACCACGCCACGACGCTGCTCTTTGGCGTCTTTGCCTCGGCGGCGCTGTGCGGTATCGAGATCAACCGGCGTCATGCGCTTGAACTGGTGCTGGTCGGTGCCGTAACTGGATGCGCATTTGGCCTCGCCAATGCCGTCGGCGGCGAGCTTTTCGCCCGCCAGGTATATCCGCTCGTCGTGCATCTGCCGCTCGTCATCTATTTGTGCGCGCGCTACCGCCTGAGCCCGCTGCTTGCCGTGCTCGGCATTACCAGCGCCTATCTGAGCTGCCAGTTCAGCAATTGGATGGGCATCGCCGCCTTTGCCGCAACCGATTCGCAGATCGCGTACTATCTGGCGCGTATTGCGACCACACTCGCCGTCTTTGCCGTCCTATTGCATTGGGCCGGCGACATCGGTCCGCGCTTGGCGATTAAAAGCACCACCGAGCTGGGCATCCTTTTAATCCTGCCGCTCGTCTATTACGTCTTTGACTATGCCACCAACGTCTACACCACGCTGTTCCACTCGGGCTCGGTGGTAACGGTTGAGTTTTTGGCATTTGCGCTCTGTGCCTTCTATCTTATGTTTCTTGCCGTTTACCTGCGCGAATACGAAGAAAAGGAAACCGCCGAGCGAGAGCGCTGGATGCTCGAAACCCGCGACAACGCCGCCATCAAAGAGCTCGAGGCTTGGCGTCAATCTGGGCGCGAGCTGTCGATTCTTCGCCACGATATGCGCCACTTCCTACGCGGCCTGGCCGCTTTAATTGAGGAGGGCCACACCGACGAGGCGCTCAAACGCATCGACGAACTCTGCGAAGCCGGCGACCGCACCGCCGTACGCCGCTTCTGTGCCAACGAGACCGTAAACATCGCGCTTTCGTCATTTAACTCGGATATCAATAGAAACGGCATTACCGCCAACCTGCGCGCCGCCGTACCCGAAACCATCCACGTAGGTGACGCCGACCTGTTTAGCGTGCTCTCAAATGCCTTGGAAAACGCTATCACCGCCGCAAGCGCCGCACCCCAAGGAAAGCGATTCGTCGACTTTGACCTGCGATTAGAGGACGGCCAGCTGCTGCTGTTAGTTTCCAACACGTTTGACCGCGCGCCGCGCATGGTCGATGGCATGCCCGTGACCCGGCATGCGGGCCACGGCTTTGGCACCAAGAGCATCAAACTTGCCGTGGAGCGCATGAACGGCAACTGTCAGTTCCGCATTAACGGCGATCGGTTTGAGCTGCGCGCTGTGATGTAGAAGTGCGGCGCCGATCTCGAGGCGTGCCTTGCCCGCCAGACAATCGCTCGCCGGCGCCAATCCGCTACAGCGGAGCGGCTGCCGGGGTCAGTTGCTTGATGTATGCCCACATGCGCTGCTTGGCGGCTTTGTCAGTGAGCGCCGCCTCAAAACCGTCGAGCGCGAGCACGCGGCGACCCTGCACATGGGCGACCAAGCCGGGCTTGAGCATGGCGGTGTCGAAGTCATCGATCGCCACGAGCATATCGGCGTAGGTCTCGCGCATGGCGTCAGCCGCGTTGTTGTCGAGCAGTAGCACCGCCTCGGGGTCCAAAGCCTCAAGCGCCTCACGGAACAGCTCGCACGGCAGAGTCTCGCCCACCGCGACCGCCCCGTCACCCACGCCGGCGACGCTTGCCAGCACGCAAAAATCCTCGGGCGCGTAGCCGATGGCCCCAAGCGCCTTGCGCAACGCCGCGCCATCCGGGCCGGCGGCAAGCTCGCCACCCGAACGCTCGGCCTCGTCCAGATCGCCTTTGACCAGCACGATCGGCGAGCACGCGTTGCCCGCGATACGCACGCCACGGACCGCAAGCGATGTGAGCTCCTGCTCGGCCGCCTGGGCGATGGCTTCTTTTTTCTGGCTTTGTGACGTGGACATGCGCTCTCCAATCGTTTGCGTGCCCACCATTATATAAAAGAGCTGCCCGCGAGTGGTTGCTTTGCGGGCGGCTGGGTATAAGCACGGTCGTACTGAGTTTTACGCGGCCGAGCCGCGTCGCATTATGGAGGTCACCATGGCTGACATTAATCAGATTACCCCCGAGAACTTCGATTCCATCGTTAACGACAGCCTGCCCGTGCTGGTCGATTTTTGGGCACCGTGGTGCGGGCCCTGTCGATCCCTCTCGCCCATCGTTGACGAGGTTGCCGATGAGCTGGCGGGCAAGCTTGCCGTTGCCAAATGCAACGTCGACGACAACCAGGACCTGGCCATGAAGTATGGCGTCATGAGCATCCCCACGCTGATTGTGTTTAAGAACGGCGAGGAGATTGACCGCTCAGTTGGCGCTCTACCCAAGGCGAGGCTGCAGGCGCTGCTGGAGAAGCATCTGTAATACGCTTGTTACTTACTCGCCGTCTATGAGCGGTTTTGCACCGCTCGCCGGACTTCTGGATGCACCGAGTGCAACCACGGATAGTATGGTAGTCACAAACAGCCCCCAGTGAACGGGTGCGGGTCGCACAGACTCGTACCCGTTTTCTTATGCAGCTGCGCGCAGAGCGGGCGTAGTAAAATCTGAACCACTGAACTGCCCCATACAAAAGGAGATTTTCCATGCATGATGTTGGAATGAACATGAGCCAGCTTGCCATGAGCGTCAAGCAGGTCGACGACACCATCGAGCTCGCTCACGAATGGAGCCATCAGTTGCTGCATGCGACCGAGAATTTTGACATGGAGCGCATCGGCGCCAAGCTCGAGGCAGCCATGGCCGCGCTGCACGAGGCGCATGACGCGCTCGAGGGCTACGAAGAGGCCATCGAGGCCGACCACAACTCCGTCGGATCCGTGAAGCTGGTGTAGGGTGTCCGAACACGAACACGAGCACGGCTGCGGGCACGAGCACGAGCATCCGCACGGGGCGGACGGTGACGCGGGCTGCCACTGTAGTGGCTCCGGCTCCGAGCTGGTCCGTTTTTCGGTTACCGCACCCGACGACCTGCTGCGCCGTTTTGACGAACAGATCGCGCGCCGCGGCGACGTGGCCAACCGCTCCGAGGCCGTGCGCGACCTGATTCGCGCCTCGATCGCCAAAGAGCAGATGCGCACGCCCAATGAGCACGTTATCGGGTCGCTCACCATGATCTACGACCATCACACCGGCGATCTGACACGCCGCCTGGACGAGGTGCAGCACGACTACACCAACGAGATCGTATCGACCATGCACGTGCATCTGGATCACCACAACTGCTTGGAGATTCTGGCGCTCAAGGGTCGCGGCGAGCGCGTCTACGAACTAGCCGACCGCCTGCTGGGCCTGCGCGGCGTTAAGCACGGCGAGCTCACGTGCGCCGCCACCAAGCAGAGCCTGGGGCTGTAACAGCACACATTTCAACGAAGGAGGGTCGCATGCGGCATGCGCATATTCATGTGACGGGCATTGTGCAGGGCGTTGGCATGCGACCGTTTGTGTATCGCGAGGCCATGGCGCATGGCATTTGCGGATGGGTGCTCAATGCGGGCGACGGCGTGCATATCGAGGCGCACGCTTGTGCCGAGGCGGTTGACGGATTTGTCGCTGCGCTTTCTGAGCATGCGCCCGCGGCGGCTCGCGTTGAGCGAGTCGATATTGCGGATTTGGAGCCTGGCGGTTGGAGCACTGCCGATGAGCAGGGCTTTCACATTGTGGCGTCGCAGGACCAGACCGCGCACACCACACTTGTCTCGCCCGATATCGCCACCTGTGACGATTGCCTGCGCGAGTTGTTCGATCCCGCCGACCGACGCTATCACTACCCCTTTATCAACTGCACTAACTGCGGACCGCGCTTTACCATCATCCGCTCGCTGCCTTACGATCGAGCGGCTACCTCGATGGACCGTTTTCCCATGTGCCCCGAGTGTGCCGCGGAGTATGCCAATCCGCTCGACCGGCGTTTTCACGCGCAGCCCGATGCCTGCTTTGATTGCGGGCCGCATATTACGTGGCGCGAGGCTGTAAACGGCAATGCGTGCGGGAATTCGTCCGCGACACCGGCCGTCGGCACCACACGCGAGGCCAGCGACGCTATCATCGAGCGCTGCGTTGAGCTGCTGGCCAGCGGTGGCATCGTCGCCATCAAGGGCCTGGGCGGATTCCATCTAGCCTGTGACGCTGCCAACGAGCAGGCGGTGGCCGAGTTGCGCCGTCGCAAACGCCGCAGCAACAAACCACTTGCCGTCATGGTACGTAGTCTTGCTGATACCGAGCGCCTGTGTCATATCGATGATGCTGAACGCGATCTGCTCGCCGGCAGTATCCGCCCCATCGTGCTGCTGCGCCGGCGGGCTGTTTGCGGGAACGACGGCGATTCTTCCGACGCCCTCGTACTCGCACCGTCCGTCGCGCGCGACCTGCCCGAGCTTGGCGTTATGCTCCCCTACACCCCGCTTCAGCATCTTCTGCTTGCAGCTGCCGCGTCACACGGTATGCACGCGCTCGTCATGACCAGCGGCAACCTGAGCGAAGAGCCCATCGAGACCGATGACGATCTTGCCTGGGAGCGCCTCGTTGCCGCCGGCATTGCCGACGCGCTGCTCGGCAACGATCGAGCGATTCTCTCGCGCTATGACGATTCCGTGGTGCGCGTGGTCGACGGCGCCGTTATGCCCGTGCGCCGCGCTCGGGGATATGCACCCCAGCCGCTGCCGTTGCCGGCGCTCGACGGCGCTCCGTCCTGCGTGCTCGCCTGCGGGCCACAACAAAAGGCCACGATTGCGCTCACACGTGAAGGGACGAACGGCGAGGCGCCCTGTTTTGTGTCGCAGCATATCGGCGATGTT